>CAYOHN010000016.1:0-25945 GCA_964403735.1 uncultured Spirochaetales bacterium
ACTTTCATCGGGCAAAAAACTACTGGTTAATAGTCCTAATGAATGTAGTTTTTGGCTCGAGGGCGTCCTCGGCGGAACCGTGCTGGAGGGCACCGAGGAGATTCCGGTCCGCGTGCGCGCGGCCGGGGCGGATCGCGCGAGCCCGGCAGCGATCGGCGCCGGGCGCGTGCTGGCTCCGGCCACTCTCGCCGACCGTCCCGGCGACGCGCTGGCCGGCGCTCCGATCGCCGCGCTCTCGGGCTGGGAGCTGGTTCCGGAGCTCAGCGGCATCGTCCGGCGCGACGGCGAACGGATCAACACAGTGCAAGGTTTTCTGGAGCCCTACACCTTGATCTCGGAGTCGCTGGCCGACTTCCGCCAGCGCCTCGATGCCGCGGCGTTCGAGCTGCCCGCCGGCTACCGCATCGAGCTGGGCGGCGAGAGCGAGCAGCGCGATCAGGCGCTCGGCAACCTCGTGGCGTTCGCGTTGCCGCTCTTCGTCGTGATGGCGGGCGCCATCGTGCTGTCGTTCAACTCGTTCCGGATGGCCGGAATCATCTTCTCCGTCGCATTCCTGTCGGTGGGACTCGGTCAGCTCGGCGTCTGGGTGTTCGGCTACCCGATGGGGTTCATCGCGATCGTCGGAACGATGGGTCTGGTGGGGGTCGCGATCAACGACTCGATCATGGTGCTCTCGTCACTGCGCGCCGATCCCGGCGCACGCAGCGGCGACCGCGAGGCGACGATCGCCGTGGTGCTGCGCTCCGCGCGACACGTGATGGCGACGACGCTCACGACGATCGGTGGCTTCCTGCCGCTCCTGATGTTCGGCGGACGCTTCTGGCCACCGCTCGCCGCCTCCATCGCCGTCGGCGTCGCCGGTGCCACGCTGGTCGCGCTCTACGGCGTCCCCGTCGCGCACTTCGCCCTCGCCCGCCGCGACCGGCAACGCGCGCTGGCGCGCGGCGACGCGCCCGCGCTGGCCGACGCTTGGCCGGCAACGGGCGGGAACTGATCTCCCGACATCCGCCCAGGTGCGCAATCCGAGACCCCGCGACTCCTCCGATCGGTGCGGGCACCGGCTCGCGGCGAGCCACTTTCAGAAGTCGACGAAGTGGCGGAAGTGCCGGCTGTCTTCGGCTTTCGCGGTGCGCAACACGATCCAATGATGGTCGTCACCTGCCCGCGACGTTTCCTCCACGCGCCAGCCGAGGTTGGTCACGTAGAAGGAAACCGCGCGCCGGATTCCGGGAAGGTCGTAGTCATCGAGAAAGATGGCCGCGCCCCTGCGCAGCAAACGGCTGAGGTAGAAGAGATCGACGAACACGCTGTCGAAGGGATGATTCCCGTCGACGAAGCCGAAATCGAACCTGCGGCCTTCCTGGAGGAAGGCGGGAAGAGCGATCTGGGATGTCTCGGCGTGGAACTCCACGAGCGAGATGACGCCCGCCTCGTCGAGTGCTTGGAGTCCACGATTGGAGAAACTCTGCGCCTGGAACGGATCCACTACGACGTGCCGCGCGTCGGGATTCCCCGATGCGATCAAGCCCTCGCAGATCCGGAGCGCCGAGATGCCGAATGCGAGACCGACCTCGATCGTCGCGACTGCCCGTTCCCGGAGCACTCATCGGGTGAGAGCCTCTCCCTCGGCAACAGTGATCGAGACGGTACGTACGTCGCGTCTCGTCCCGTCTGCCGCTACGTCCGTGGCACTCTCGGCGAACAGCCGATCGATGACCGAGCGGATCCGCGTCGCGGTGCGGGCGCGTTCATCCTCGGGATCCCGCATGCGCCTCTCCTACGACTGCTTTCCGCGTTGCTGGGGACAACGGGATTGCGCTCGCTGCGCAGACAGCCTGAGCTGGGGCTGGCGGAAGGCGGCGTCCGAGCCCACTCCAAACCAACCGAGTGCGACGCCCAGACGGTATAAAAGGCTGTAATTCTCAGCGTTCCGGCGGAGCGAGGCGATAGCGGCACTTGAATCTCTCCCCACGCGCGGTCCCTCGGCGCGGCATACTCCTCGATACTCTGACGGCTAGCCAATAGGATCCGGAACCGTCGGTCACCAAGACGGAGTCGCGACAGAGATGACGCTCCCGAATGCACACCTAGCGTTTGTAGAGCAGGGGAAGATCGTCGCGTACCTGCTCAATCCCACGCACCCAGACAACGGAGGTAAGGCTGCCTTCTTTCAAATGCTGGGATTCGAGATCGACAGGTGGTTCGAGTTCTCTACAGCGCTGCGCGAACTCGCCCTCGCGGGCACGGTCACGAAGACCGTGGAATCGATTCACGGCAGCAAGTATATTGTGGAGGGTCGAATCGAGGCACCGAGCGGAAGATCAGCGATGGTCGTCAGCGTCTGGATTGTCGATTGCGTTGGCGATTGCGTTGTCGATCGCGAGTCGGAAGCGCCTCGATTGGTGACCGCGTACCCGCGCGAAGAACGGGAGCAGAGATGATCAAAGAACACGAGCGTGTCGTCCTGACGGTCGCCGTGCCCGATGAGCGGCTGGAGCCCGGTGACGTCGGCACTGTGGTGCACATCTACCGCGACGGAGAAGCATATGAAGTCGAGTTCGTCGCGCTCGATGGTCACACCGCCGCAGTCGCAACACTGGAGGCGTCCCAGATCCGAAAGGTGTCGAGTCGAGAGATCACGCACGCGCGCCAGCTACGGGTGGCTTCCTGAGCGAAGGCTCGGCCTCCATTCGGTTCTCGGCGAGTCGGCGCCGCGCGTCTCGCCGTCGCGTTTCTGTCGGTGGGACTCGGACAGCTCGGCGTCTGGGTGTTCGGCGGACGCTTCTGGCCACCGCTCGCGGCCGCCATCGCCGTCGGCGTCGCCGGCGCCATGCTGATCGCGCTGTACGGCGTTTCCGTCGCGCACTTCGGCCTCGCCCGCCGCGACCGACAGCGTGCGCTGACGCGCGGCCACGCGCCGGCGCCGGCGCCGGCCGACGTTTGTCCGGTGTCGGCCGGGAGCTGATCTCCCGGCGGCCGCCGGGGTACACAAGCCGAGACCGCGCGACTCCTCCGATCGGTGCAGGCACCGGCTCGCGGCGAGCCACTGTCAGAAGTCGACGAAGTGGCGGAAGTGCCGGCTGTCTTCCGATTTCGCCGTGCGCAACACGATCCAATGATGATCCTCACCTGCCGGCGAGGTTTCCTCCACGCGCCGGCCGAGGTGGTCATCGTTGCCGACCACGTTCGTATCGAACTCGTGGGTCACGTCGCCTGGCGTGCCTCGAGCTTCCTTGCCGCCATGAGGAGAAGCTGTGGAAGGCCCCTGAGAGGAGGAACCTCTCAATCCTCCACCGCATCTCCGATCTCTTCGAAGGCGATGAGCTCACATCCGGGCTCCGTCATCGCGTTGAAGAAGTCTGCGACCGTCCATTGGGAGCGATAGGACGGGAAGCTGCCCGGAGACCGATCGAACAGGCCAGCGGCAACCTCTCGATGAAACGGGCCGCGATCGAGATAGCTGTGCTCTACGACGAGAGCACTTGGATCGTCTCTGAAGATGTGGCGAAACGGGTGATACTCGGTCACGAGGAACAGCCCACCTGGAGCAAGAATCCGGACCGATTCTCGGAAGAAGCTGCGGAGGTTCGAGATCCAGCCGCAGACGTGGCGACTCACATGCACGAGATCGAATGAACCGTCTGCGACGCCGACCAGATCGGTCGCATCAGACCGCACGAACTGGACCGCGAGACCGAGTGATTCAGCTCGTCTCCGTGCGCCCGCGAGTTGCTCTTCCGAGATATCGACGGAAGTCACCGTGGCGCCGAGACCCGCCAGGGCGAAAACGGCCAGATTGTCGCCGCTGCCCAGAACGCAGGCACGTTTGCCCGCGACCTCTCTCAAGAGGGCAAGCTCCTGTGGAAGAAATGCCCACCCCGGTTCTTCTGTGACTCTTCGCCAGCTGCCGTCCCGGTCTCCCATGCTGGCATAGTCACGTGAAGCAGCGTTCCAGCGCCGGCGATTCGCTTCGTGCTTCTCATTCATCGTGGTTGGCTCTATCCGCCAGGCGTCGTCGTCGTCCAACGGAATCGTGCGTGAGATGCCGGGGTCCGCCCTCCGAGCCCACCCCAACGCAACGGAGTGCGCCCCCCAGACGGTACCAAGACCAAGTGGAGCGCCAGGTGGGGCCCGGACCGCTGCCAGCACGTGGTCCTCATCGTTCGGGCGGATCGAGCCGATAGCGGCACTTGAATCTCTCGCCACGAGCGAACATGTCGTTGCCGGCCGGGGCTGCCACGATCTCGATCCACTCGGCGCCCGCGATCTGGCACGTCCGACGCGAGGCAACGTTGTCGGGGTTGCACGTGATCCAGAGCGGCGCGAGTCCGCTGCGCCAGGCAAGCGGTGCGACCAGCTTCAGGGCCCGAGCCGCGTAGCGATGCCCGCGACGCGGCTCTGCGACCGCGAAGCCGACGTGTCCCGCGTAGCGCTCGATCCACTCCGAATGGCCGAGTCGAAGACTCAGCATTCCGACCGGCTCGCGCGTGCGCGCGACCGCGATGGTGAAGTGCCACGAAGGAACCCATCCCCGCGCCGGATCTCCCGGCGTTGTCTCGCGGTGAAGCAGAGAGAGCTCGCGGTCGGAGAGGTCACCGGGGTGGGGAGGGAGTAGGGAGCCCGGCAACGCCCGACCTCCATCGAGTAGGTGACGTTTCGTACGGGCGCTGCGACCTGACTCGGCCTCGATCGCCGACCGTCCGAAATCATCGATGACACGGGCCGACAGGATGGCGCAAGACGAGGAGCTGTCAGCTCATAGGTGTCGCCCCGCGCGCTCACAGGGTTACCGGAAACAAGTGACGAAGACCCGCGCCTGGCCGGAGGGTGTCGACTCCGCCCAGGCCCGCGATCCTTCGGTCGAGCTCGCGATTTCCGGCAACCCTCTCAGCGGTCGAGAAGCCTGCTGAACTCCTCCACAGTGATGCCCGCCTCGCGAATCGACGCGCGGAGCGTTCCTTTGGCCATTTCGCGAGGGTCCGGAACGGTGAGGCGGCGATGCGGCGGCTGCGAATGGCGCATGATGATGTGGCTGCCGCGCCGGCGGTCGACGTCATACCCGAGCCGCGGGAAGGCAGCGACCGCTTCTCTGCCAGAAATCCGCGGAAGGGCGCTCACAGGGCGATGTCGATCACTCCCTCGGGTATCGCAGTCATCAGGGCAGCTCGAACCATCCGAGCAAAAGAGGTTGCTCCGGTCCCTCGTCGAACCATCCGTCGGCGCGCGGCAGGACGGGCATGGCGGTCCTGTTTCTGCCACTGGCGCGGACCCTCCCACTCGTCGCATCATGCGGCGGGAGTCGCGAGCGCCACTGTGTCGGCTGTCCGACACCGCGTTGCACGGGCTTCGATCGACGGGATGTCGAGGAGGCGAGTGGAAGCATGGGGGAGATCAGCGTCGGGGAGTTGTTGGTCCGCTGTCTGCGCGCGGAGGGCATCGAACTCGTCACCGGCATCATCGACGGCGCGCACATCCCGATCGTCGCGCATACGGCGGCCTACGGAATCCGCTACGTCAACGCGCATCACGAGGAGGCCGCCGTCCACATCGCCGAGGGCTACGCCCGGATCGCGCGGCGCCCCGGCGTGGTGGTCGGCAATCCGGGCTGCGGCACGGGCAACATGCTCGCGGGTGTCGTCAGCGCGCATGCCGAGGGCCATCCGATCGTCGCGATCGGCACGCTGCGCCCGCGCAGCAAGAGCGATCCGAATCGCGGGGGCGCGTGGCAGGCGGCGGATACCGAGAGCATGGCGCGCCCGATCACCAAGTACGCGGCGACCGTGCGCCAGTGGGAGCGCCTGCCGGAGATGATGCGCGCGGCGTTCCGCGCCGCGCTGACGGGGCGACCGGGTCCTGCGTACCTCGCGATTCCCGACGACCTGCTGGCCGAGCGGATCGACGAGAGCCGGCTGCCGCCGATCTACGAAGCGGCGCAGTACCGGGTGACGAATCTGGGCGCCGGCGATCCCGTACGGATCGAGCACGCCGCCGAGCTGCTGGCCGGCGCGCGGAAGATCTTCGTCCACGCCGGCAAGGGCGTCCTGTGGGCCGATGCGGCCGCCGAGCTGCTGGCACTCGGCGAGTATCTGGGCGCGAGTCTCGGCGCCAGCCTGGGCGCGCGCGGCGTCGTGCCGGAGAACCATCCGCACTACTTCCATCCCTTCGATCTCGCCGGCGCCGGGCGCGCGCGCGCCGAGGCGGAGGTGGTGCTGGTGGTCGGCGGCCGCCTCGGGGAATACGACGGCTGGGGGGTGCCGCCGATGTGGGGCGCGCCCGAGCGCCAGACGACGATCCAGATCGATGTCGATCCGCTGTCGATCGGGCTGAACCGCCCCGTCGACGTGCCGATCGTCGCCGACGCGAAAGCCGCGCTCGGCGCACTGCTCGCCAGCGTGCGCACGCGCACGGAAGCGCGAGGCGAACCGCCGGACCTCGCCGCGTACCGCGGCGAAAGCGCCGAAACGATGAAGCAGGGCCTCGGGTATCTCGGCACCGAGTGTCGTACCGGCGTCCACCCGGGCCACATGGTCATGGCGATTCGCCAATGCTTCCCGCCCGACGCCATCATCGTCCTCGATGGGGGCAACACGACGCTCACCGGTGTCGCCTTTCACCCGATCCTGTCCTCACCGAGCTTCTTGTACTCGGTGAAGATGGGCTATCTCGGCACGGGCCTGCCGTTTGCGCTGGGTGCCCGACTCGCCGACGCCGAGCGGCCTGTGTGTCTTCTCACCGGGGACGGCGCGTTCGGCTTCCATGTGATGGAGCTCGAAACCGCCGTGCGGGAGAACCTGCCGCTCGTCATCGTGGTCGCCGTCGACGATGCCTGGGGCATGGAGAAGACCGCGTACCTGGCGCAGGGGCTCGGCCCGGCGGACTGGGCGCGGCGCGGCATCGAGCTGGCGCCGGTCTCGTACGACGGTGTCGCCCGGGAACTCGGCTGCCACGGCGAACGCGTCGATCGCATCGAGGACCTCGCGCCGGCGCTAGAGCGGGCCGTGGCATCCGGGAAGCCCGCCGTGCTGCACGTGCAGGTCGACCGGGAGCTCAATACCCGGCCTCCGGGCTGGGAGCAGTTCCGCAAGGCGCGCAGCGTGCAGGGCTACTGACGGAGCAGGGGAGGGCGTGTCGATGGAGCCGCGGCCGGCGCCGATCGGCGCGCGGGCACAGCGACCGGCGCTGCCGGCGCGCGTCTTCGTGACCGGGGCGCTCGGTTTCGTCGGACGAGCGTTGCTCGCCCGCTATCGCGAGCTCGGCGCTGCGGTGCGCGGCATGGACATGCGCGCAGATCCGGCCTGGGACGTCGTCGCCGGCGACATCGGTGCGCCGGGGCCGTGGCAGGACCATGCGCGGGGCTGCGACCTCGTGATCCACACCGCCGCGGTGGTCTCGAACGTGGCAGCCGCCGAGGTGTATCGCCGGATCACCGTGGGCGGCGTGCGGCACGCTCTCGATGCCGCCGTTGCCGGCGGCGCGCGGCGCTTCGTGCACGTCTCGTCGTGCGGCGCCTACGGCTGGCATCGTCCTCCCGACGCAGACGAGAAGACCCCCATCACCGTCCTCAGCGGGAATGCGTACCAGGACGCGAAGGCCGCGAGCGAGCATCCGGCGCTCGCCGCACATGCCGCCCGCGAGATCGCCTGCACGATCGTGCGACCCTCGGACGTGTACGGACCGGGATCGCGGCCGTGGGTACTGATTCCGCTCGAGATGATCCGGAAAGGGCTGTTCTTCCTGCCCGCGCACGGCCGCGGTCTGATGGCCCCGATCTACATCGACGACCTCGTAGACGGCATCGTGCTGGCCGCCGGCCTCGAGGCCGGCGCGGGACAGATCTTCAATCTGATCGGTGTCGGGCCCGTGACGACGGCCGAGTTCTTCTCGCATCACGTCCGCTGGGCCGGACGCGGCGGTCCGCCGCGCTCGTTCTCGACGCCCACGGCGCTGCGGCTCGCGGGGTTGGCGAGCTTCGTCGGCGGGCTGGCGCGTCGTCCCAGTGAGGCCAGCCGCGAGTCCATGCTCATGCTCAGCAAGACCCACACCGTTTCGATGGAGAAGGCCCGCCGCCTGCTCGGCTACGAGCCGCGGGTCGGACTCGCCGAGGGCATCGAGCGCACCGAGGCCTGGCTGCGCGAGCGAGGCGACCTGGCGGAGTAGGGCAGGGTTCCCGACGAAGTCCGGAACGAGACGAGGCGGCGGGGGCGCCCTCCGCGCCGCCCGCCGCCTGCCTCTTGTCCGCCCCCTCTGCCAGCCTGAGAGCTGGGGAAGAAATCTCCTCGGTCGCATCGCTTGCGGCGGCGGACCATCCGCTGCGTTGCTCCTCCTCCCCGTATCTCGATATGGCTCGTCGTCGCGTCTTGCGGCTGGCCCGCCGGCGCGGCGCGTTGCTCGGTCGGCGATTCCTTCCCCGGCTCTCAGCTGACGGCCGACTCGCCCCGCTCTCCGGTCCGAATGCGGATCACGTCGGCGATGTCGCTCACGAACACCTTGCCGTCGCCGATTCTGCCGGTCTTCGCCGTGTCCTTGATGGTCACGACCACCTTGTCGACCAGCTCGTCGGCGACGACCACCTCGACCTTCACCTTGGGCAGCAGGTCCACTACGTACTCCGCCCCTCGGTACAGCTCGGTGTGGCCTTTCTGGCGGCCGAAGCCGCGCACCTCGGAAACGGTCATGCCCTGCACGCCGATCCCGAGCAGCGCCGTCTTCACCTCATCCAGCTTGAAGGGCTTGATCACCGCTTCGATCTTCTTCATGACGATGCTCCTGCCGCTCTAGCGGCTCTCGGTGGCCAGGGCTGTCGACGGCTGCATCACGGGACGGCCCCCCGGAGGGCCACCGCCCTCGATGCCACCCGAACCCAGCTGGACGTCATAGGCGTGCATTCCGTGCTCGCCGAGGTCGAGGCCCTCGAGCTCCTCTTCCTCGCTGACGCGCAGGCCCATCGTGACCTTGACGAGCAGGAAGATCGCCGTCGCGCACAGCACCGTGAAGATCGCGTACGCCGCGACACCGATCAGCTGGATGCCGAACGAGTGCTCGGGATTCGTCGAGAAGATCCCGACGGCGAGCGTGCCCCAGATGCCACAGGTGAGGTGGACCGAGATGGCGCCTACGGGATCATCGATGCGGACCTTGTCGAAGAACAACACCGACCCGATGACGACGAAACCGGCGATGCCGCCGATCAGGATCGACGCCAGTGGCGTCACGACGTCGGCACCGGCCGTGATGCCGACGAGCCCAGCGAGGATGCCGTTCAGCGCCATCGAGAGGTCCGGTTTCGACGCGATCGTCCACGAGGCGAAGATGGCGGCGATGCAGCCCGCCGCCGCCGCGAGCGACGTCGTCACCAGCACGCGCGACGTGCCCTCGGGGTCCGCCGACAGCACCGAGCCGCCGTTGAAGCCGAACCAGCCCAGCCACAGCAGGAATACGCCGATGGTCGCCAGCGGCAGGTTGCTCCCGGGAATCGGGTGGACCTTGCCGTCCTTGCCGTATTTGCCGAGGCGCGAACCGAGCAGGATCGCACCCACCAGCGCACCCCAGCCGCCGACCGAGTGCACCAGCGTCGAGCCGGCGAAGTCGTAGAAGCCGAGGCCGTCGAGCCAGCCGCCGCCCCACTTCCAGGAGCCGGCAATGGTGTAGACGAACGCCACGAAGATCGTCGAGAACACCATGAACGACGACAGCTTGATCCGCTCGGCGACGGCGCCGGACACGATCGTCGCGGCGGTCGCCGCGAACATCGCCTGGAACAGGAAGTCGGTCCAGTAAGTGTAGCCGCCGTCGGCGTAGCCGACCGTGTTGCCATCAGCGCCCGGATCGAGCCCGAAGCCGGCGAAGCCGAACCAGCCGTTGAAATCACCGGGGTACATCAGATTGAAGCCGACGACGAAGTACGTGAGGATGCCGGCACAGATGATGAAGGTGTTCTTGAACAGGATGTTCGTCGTATTCTTGGCCCGCGTGAGGCCGCTCTCCAGCGATGCGAAGCCGAGGTGCATCAGGAACACCAGGCCGGCGCACAGCATCATCCAGACGTTGTTCGCGACGAACTCGCCGGCCGTCACCACCGGCGCCTCCTCGGCGAATGCGAGCCTCGGGACCGCGAGCGCGGCGCCGAGGACCAGATACACGAACTTGCGATTCATTGCGGGTCTCCGATGGGATGGGGGCTGATGCCTTCTTGGCGGGGGCGTCGCGCTCCCTACGCGCGCCATGCCTCTCCCAAAGCAACCGTCGTGCCGACGGAACAGTTGGGCTGGATTCGGCGCAGGATCGGCGCGAAGCGCGCTCTGAACCCTCCCGCGTCACGAGGGCTGCCCAACGAACAGGCGCTCGCTGCCCGCGGAGCAGGCTCCTCGCGGCCGGGCCGTCGTCAGACCAGCCCGAGGCTCCACAGGATCGCCAGGATCCAGCCGAGACCCGCGATGAGCAGCGCTCGCGACGACAACAGGACATCCACGGGAAACGTACGCTCGGGATGGAGCTGCGCGATCCGCAGGTAATCGAGCACGCCGAACAGGACGAACGGCATCGACGCGAACTCGCGGCCCGGGATCAGCACCCCTGCCTCGATGCAGTACAGCGCGTAGGCGAGGATCGTCATCCCGGCGCTGATGGTGCTCGCCTGGTCGAGGAAGGCGAGGCTGTAGCCCGCGAGGCTCGGGCGATGCTCGTTCGCGATGCCTCGCGCGGCGTCGCCCCGACGCTTGGCCAGCGCAAGGAACAACGCGAGCGTCGTCGAACAGAGCAACAGCCAGCTGGACGGCGTGGCGGCGACGAGAGCGCAGCCGAGCAAGACTCTCAGCACGAAGCCCGCGGAGATGATGAAGACGTCGACCAGCGGCACGTCCTTGGCGCCGTGGGAGTACACGACGTTGAGCATCAGGTAGATCACGACGAGGCTGGCAGCAGCGGTGCCCGACGACAGCGCGGGAAGCGCTACGCCCGCCGCCGCGAGAACGCCGGCGAGGGCGCGCGCCTGGCCGACCGACACCCGTCCGGACGCCACCGGTCGGTCGCACTTGTCCGGATGAAGCCGGTCCTGCTCGGCGTCGGCGGCGTCGTTGAGCGCGTAGACGGCGGAGCTCGCGAGGCACATGCCGAGTACGCCGAGTGCCACGGCGGTCCAGTCCGCCGCGGCCCCCGTCGCCAACGCGAAGGGCACGGGCATCAAGACGAACGCGTTCTTGACCCAATGCCGCGGGCGGAACAGCGCTTGGAGATCGCTCGGCCGCGGCATCCCTCAGAACTCCAGCCGCCGCATCGCGGCGCGTGGAAGCAGACGGATCGCCAGCAGGACGAGGCGCCAGATCGCCGGCGTGTAGACCACGGTACGGCCCGCATCGATAGCGCGCAGCACGTCGCGCGCCACCGCGTCCGGTTCGGCGGCGAACGGCGGGGGCCGGAGCCCGGCGGTCATCGCCGTGCGGACGAAGCCCGGCTTTACGCACACCGTTCGCAACCCGTCGCGCCGAAAGCGGGCATCGAGACCGGCGAGGTAGTACGAGAGGCCCGCCTTGGCCGCGCCGTAGAGCACCACCTGTCGTCGGGCGCGGTCGCCGGCGACCGAGGAGAACACGCAGAGCGTTCCTCCGCGCTGCGCGAGCAGTCGCGGGCGCACCGCCTCGCAGAACTCGATCGTTCCGGCGAAGTTCGCCGCAAGCATTCGTCGACGCAGAACGGTGTCGTTCTCCAGCTCGCCCTGCGTCCCGAAGAGGCCGGCGCTGACGACGACGGTTTCGAGGCCTCCGAGCAGCGCCTGCGCGCGGTCGAGCGCGGGCTCGAAGCTGCCCGGATCGAGCAGATCGCAGCGCGCCGTTCCGACCGGCTGGGCGCCACCGTGGGCCTCGAGGTCGCGCGCAGAGCGTTCGAGAGAGCCTTCCTCACGCCCGAGGAGGACAAGCTGGTCGCCCCGCGCGGCCATCCGCCGCGCCAGCGCTCGTCCGATGCCGCCAGTCGCCCCGAGCAGCGCGACCTTCACGCGCCGTCCCCGAACAATCGGACCGAGAGCGCGCTGCGGATCCGCCGCTCCGGGTCGAGGCTCTGGCGCACGGCCTGGAAGGCGTCGAGGCGCGGCTCGAGCGCGCGGAAGTGCTCCGGGCGTGTCAGCAGATCCTTGGCCAGGTAGACGCGGCCTCCCGCCGCGATCACGATCTGGTTCAGCGCGTCCACCGCCTGCTGCGTTTCGTCTCCTGCGAGCGGGATGTCGAGCGCCACCGTGATGCCGGGACGCGGGAACGACAGCAGTCCCGTGCCGTCCCGGCCAAAGTCCTTGAGGACGGCGAGGTAGCAGGGCACTTGCCGGCGATGGAGTTCCTCGAAGAGATGCACGACGGGTCCCGTGCCCGCTTCGCGCGGAACGATGCACTGGTATTGCGTGAAGCCGCGCCGACCGTAGGCGCGGTTCCAGTCGCCGACCGCATCGAGCGGATGGAAGAACGCGGACGGGGACACCACGCGGCGACGCGCCCCGACCGCGGCGGCCGTCAGGTAGAGACGATTGAAGGCGCGCCCGGTGAGCGGCTGGATCGCCCACGATGGCAGATCGAACGGCAACGCCACGTGAAGGCCCGGCGGCGGATCGCTCGCCGGCGCTTCGTCGGGACGCGCCCAACGTCCGCGCGTCACGATCCCGCGTCCGAGGGAGCGCCCGCGTGCGAGCGCGTCGGGCCACGAGACGGTGAACGGCCACGTTCCGTTGTCCCGGACCAGCGCATCGAGGAGGCTGTCGAGGTCTCGGCAGATCTCGCGCTCCTCGACGATCCACGGGCTCGGGATGCGGTCGAGCCGGAGCTCCACCTCGAGGATGTGGCCGGTGAGGCCCATGCCGCCGAGCGTCGCGCGCAGCAGCGCCTCATCGGCAGGCGGTCGCACCTCGACGATCCGGCCCTCGCCGAGCCGGAGGCGGAGGGCCAGGACGTGATCGCCGATCGAGCCGGCCACGTGATGATTCTTGCCGTGCACGTCGGCGGCGACCATGCCCGCGAGCGTGACGAACCCGGTTCCCGGCACGACGGGGATGGCCAGCCGGCGGGTCAGCAACAGCGCGGAGATCCGCGCGAGCGAAGCGCCCGCTTCGGCGCGCAGGATCCCGCGATCTTCGTCGAGCGCGAGGATCCGGTCCGCGAAGCGCGAGCCCGCGACGAGCGCGCCGGCGCTCGGCGGCATGGCGGCGTCGCCATAGGCGCGACCGAGTCCCCGGGTCAAGACGGCGGTTCGCGTCAGCGCCTCGAGGTCCTCGCCGAGCACGAAGCGCGCGGGAACCGGAGCGGCCCGGCCCCAGCCCGTCAGCGGTGTCAGGCCGTTCGTCGCGCGCGGATCGACGCCGGCGTCGATCCGCGCTTCGAGCGGTACGAGGTCCGCCGTCGCAGACGCCGCCGCCGGATCGCCGGTGGTGACTCGCGGTTGGCGTCGCTTCGCGCGCGGTCGCGGGGAGGGTCCAGCGCTCATCGTGGTTCCGCTTCGCTCTCTCGATGGGTGTGGCGGATGACCCCGCCGGTCTCGCGGTGTGAGGGCCGCCTCGGTGGGTCTCGTCTCGGCTCGGACCCCAGGAGGGTTCGCCGGCCCGATCGATCCGTCAACTCGCTGCTGTTCAGCGATTCGTCCGGGGACGACTCCATACGGCAGGGAGCCATTCTTCACCCCTCCGCCTCATCGGCCGCGCTCGCTTCAGGCTGAACTTCACGAACCGCTCGCGAGAGGGAATCCCGCCCCGCCAACGAGTCGATGTCCCCTGTCCGTTCCCGTAGCCTCCCGCGACGGCCGGCGCGAGACGGAGGCTCCGGAGTCATGCATACGATCGGGATCCTGCTCGCCATCGGAGCGGACGGCCGCTGGCGGATCGGCATCGGCGATCCGAGCGTCTTCGGCTGGATCACGGTTCTCGGCTACTTCGCCGCAGCGTTCCTGTGTTGGCGGGCGTCGGATGCGGCGAGGCGGCGCCTCCGCGGCGCGCAAAAAAACCTTTCGCTGCAGCGCCGATTGGTCTGGTTCTGGCTCGCCCTCGTCGGGGTGTTGACGGTCCTGGGCGTCAACAAGCAGCTCGACCTGCAGAGCTTGTTCACCGAGATCGGGCGAGACGTCGCGCTGTCGCACGGTTGGTATGGACGGCGATACGTCGTCCAACTCGCATTCGTCATCGGCCTCGGCGGAGCGGGGATCCTCGGCGCGGGGCTGCTCGCCTACTGGCTGCGCGGGGTGATGCGCCACGTGCTCGGCCCCGCGCTGGGCGTGACGGCGCTCTTCGTCTTCGTCGTGATCCGCGCGGCGTCGTTCCACAAGGTCGATTTCGCGCTGATGAGCGGGTCGGTGCGGCTCAACTGGGTGCTCGAGCTCGGCGGGATCGCCATCGTCGCGGCGTTTGCAGTGCGCGCGCGACGCCGCGACGAGCGGCTCGGTCCCGCGCCGCCAGCGCGTGCGGATCGCTCCTGAAAGAATCCAAAAAACCAATTTGATTCAGTATCTTTCTCGTATTTTCCTCAGATTTCTTCGAGATGGACGAAGCCGGGGTTGCCCGCGGCCAGCGCCGCAGCGGCCGGTCCGCCCGGCGCGGCCCGCCCGTCGAGCTCGGCGATCGCGCGGTCCAGGTGGCGCCCGAGCGCCTCCATGTACTCCGATAGCGCCTTGTGCACGATCGCGAACGACACGGCGTCCTTGAACGCCGACGGCCGGCGCCACAGCGTGGCGCCGAGCAGGCGCAGCGTGAACCACGCGCGGCGCGGATCGGCCTGGAGCACCGTCTGGCGCAGGATCCGTCCGAGTAGCTGGAGATCGCCGCCCCGGATGTTGCGCCCGCGCGTGATCTGCTGGCCGCGCGCCAGCAGGAACGCGAGCGTGCGCTCGTGGTAGTTCCGGAAGTCGTAGAGCTCGGCGATCAGCCGCCGGTAGCCCACGTACAGGTCGCGCCGGCTCATGCTCTTGGGCTCGATGTTGGAGAACACGAACTGGTCGCCGGTCGAGTCCGCGAGCAGGCGACCCTCTCGCTCGACACGCTCGTGCAGGGGAGTCTTCGGCATCGCCTGGAGCATGCCCGTCATCGAGACCGGGATGCGCGCGTCCTGGATGAAGCGGAGCTGCTCCTCGAAGATGCTGACATCATCGGCATCGAAGCCGACGATCATCCCGGCCTGCACCTGGATCCCGTACGAGTGGATGCGCCGCACGCTCTCCACCAGGTCGCCGCGGATGTTCTGGGTCTTCTTGGTTTCTTGGAGCGACTCCCGGCGCGGGCTTTCGATGCCGACGAAGACGGTCGTGAAGTTGGCGTCGCGCAGCAGGCCCAGCAGCTCGTCGTCCTGCGCGACGTTCAGCGACACCTCCGTGTTGAAGTCGATCGGGAAGCCGCGCTCGTATCCCCAGCGCGCCATCTCGCGCAGCAGCTCCTTCGCGAGCTTCTTGTTGCCGATGAAGTTGTCATCGACGACGAAGACCTGCTTGGCGCCGAGCCGGTGGCATTCCTCGATCTCGGCGAGCACCTGCTCGACGCGCTTGGCCCGCGGCTTGCGCCCGTAGACGACGATGATGTCGCAGAACTCGCAGTGGAACGGGCAGCCGCGGGCAAACTGGATCGTCATCGCGTGGTAGCGATCGACGTGCAGCAGGTCGAAACGCGGGACCGGCCAGAGCGACAGGTCCGGCTTCTCGTCCGGTCGGTACTCGGTCTTCCAGCGGCCCTCCTGGAAGTCCCGGAGAAACACCCCCCACGTTTCCTCCGCCTCGTCGACGAAGAGCACGTCGCAGCGGTCGCGCCATTCCTCGGGGCACAGCGACGCGTGGGGACCGCCGACGACCACGAAGCGCCCGCGGCGCCGGAACTCCTCGATGATCTCGATCATCCGCTGCTGGTGAACGATGTAGCCCGTGACGCCGACGATGTCCGCTTCCACGTCGAAGTCGATCTCCTCGACGTTCTCGTCGCACAGCGTCACCTGGTGCTCGGGGGGCGTCAGCCCGGCGAGCGTCGGCATCGACAGGTTCGGGAAGATGCACTGCTTGCCGAGCGTCGGGAGGATCCGGTCATAGGTCCAGAAGCTCGGCGGGTTCTTCGGCGTGACGAGATGGATCTTCATGTACACCTCCCGGGTTCGTGGAGCCGCCAGGGTACTCCGATCTTCCCGGTTGCCGCGTAAAAATTGCGCAAAGGCGGGTCCGGCTCGGTACGCTTGGCGGTCTCGCCGCGAGCACCCGGAGGAAAGCGATGGATCTGCACCAGCTCGAAGCCATCAAACGCCTGAAATACAAGTACCTGCGCTGCCTGGACCAGAAACGCTGGGAAGAGCTGTCCGAGTGCTTCACCGAGGACGCACGCTCGTCGTACGGGGGAGGCCGCTACGCCTTCGAGGGCCGCGACGCGATCCTGGAGTTCCTGCGCCGGGCGATGGGCGCACCGAGCTTACTCTCCAGCCACCGCGCACACCATCCCGAGATCGAGTTCTCGAGTCCGACCGCCGCGACCGGAACCTGGGCGCTCGAGGACACGGTGATCGAGACGCGCGCCGGGATCACGATTCGGGGAGCCGCCTTCTACACAGACGAGTACGTGAAGCAGGGCGAGGCCTGGAAGATCCGCTTCACCGGCTACAAACGGACCTTCGAGGAGATCGAGTCGCGAGCCGAGCGCCCGGACCTCCGGCTCACGGCGAGCTGGTTCGAGACCGACGGCAAGAGCGAACTGTGAGGCAGGAGGAAGGTCGTGGCTGACGCGCCTGCGGATCGGCCGGTCGTGGTGCCCCACTGGGGCGATGCGGCCAAGGCGTGGGGACAGGAAGCGTGGGCGCAGAAGCGCCGGCTTGCGCGCGCGATGCGGCTCGTCATCGAACGGCTCGTCCCGAGCAACGCACCCGAGGAGGAACTCCGGCGCGCCGCCGACGCGCTCGAGCGCTACGCCGACGCGCTGCAGGCGCACCCTCGGCTCAGGCACTTCCACGGCTTCGCGGAATCCGCCAACGCGGGCGACGTCGGCGCGTTCTTCGACCAGAGTCCGATGATCGGCCTCGCGAACCCGCTCGCGCCGCCGATCACGATCGGGCGCGCCGGCGAGCGCAAGGCGATCGCCACGGTCACGTTCGGCTCGGCGTACGAAGGACCTCCCGGGTGCGTCCACGGTGGCTTCGTGGCGGCGGCGTTCGACGAGGTGCTCGGGTACGTCCAGTCGCTCGGCGGCAACCCGGGGATGACGGCTCGGCTCACGGTCCAGTACCGCCGTCCCACGCCGCTGCATGCGGAACTCCTGTTCGAGGGGGAGCTGGTGCAGGTCGAGGGCCGAAAGCTCTTCACCGTCGGCCGGTGCCTCGCGGACGGCGAGATGACCGCGGAGGCCGAGGGGCTCTTCATCTCCGTGGATCGCGCGCGCTTCGAGGCGCTGCTGGCGGAGCGCGCGCGGCTCGAGGGCGAGCGGGGCTGAGTCGACGGGCGAGAGGGTAGGAAACGCGCCGCAGCGGCGTGCCCCACGGGATACCGCCCGTCCGGGTTGCTGAGCCTGTGAGCAACTTCGCCGCAACTTCGCGGCGTCTTCGCCACTCATGTTGCTGTCCTGTCATCATGACTCTGCGGTCCGGCTTCATCATGGCTGAGCAACCGGTGACGGGAATCACACGCGCCAGCGCCGCCGGAACCGATCGAACTCCAGAACCCTGACCCGGATCCATCGCCAAGGGTCCATCTGGATCGGTTCCCGACCGGCGCGAGGGGTTGCGTCGTGCAGGGGGCCATGGCGTCGCGAGTGACAGCGTCGGGGAACTGGAGGATCGGCATGGTTTGCAGACGTCTACGCAGCATCGCGTTGGCATTGTCTCTACTCGCCATCTCGCTGACCGGTTGCGAGGCGAAGCGAATCCAGATCCAGCTCGATGCCTTCGGAAGCAGCGCCATCGAGGGAATCTTCCTCTACCGCGAAAATGCGCCCGGCGGCGGGTTGTACCAACGCATCTGCGAGATCCGCTTCGGCGACTTGCGCACGATCGTTCGCAGAGGGCAGACGGTGGAGCGGATCAAGTACGTGCAGAACTGCCTCGACGGTCAGCCCGATACGCCGGCGCTGTCGTTCGAGACGAGCGTGCAGCGTCCGAGCAACGATCCCGACGCGATCTTGTTGGACATCTGGTACCTGCGCTTCGAGGATCCGGGGACCTATCGGGCGTCGGCGTTCAACGCCGCGGGAGAATCGGCGCTCTCCGCCGCATCGCTGACGCTCTGACCTGCCCCTCGACCGCTCCCTGCGCGCCCCGCGAGCCGCGTCGCTGGGGGGCCACGGCCACCTCCCGCTGAATCGGGACCGGCTGCCTGCCGTCGGCTATCATTCGACACTCACTTTCGAGTGCCGAGATGCCGAGCAGGAACCTGCATGTATGAAGCGTTCTTCGGCCTCCGCGAGCTGCCCTTCTCGCTCACTCCGGACCCCCGGTTCCTCTGGATGTCCGAGACCCATGAGGAAGGGCTGGCGGCGCTCTACTACGGGATCACCCGCAGGAAGGGCTTCATCCTGCTCACCGGCGAGGTGGGCGCGGGGAAGACCACCCTGCTGCGCGCCGTTCTCGAGCGGATCCCGCCCGAGACGGAGACCGCCCTGGTCTTCAACACGGCCGGACTCGGATCGATCGATCTGCTGAAACTGGTCCTCGCGGAATACGGCCTGAACGCCGGCGCGGGCGCATCGAAGGCCGACCACCTGATCGCCCTCAACAAATTCCTGCTCGCGCGGTTGGCGCGGGGGCACAACACCGTGCTGGTGATCGACGAGGCGCAGAACCTCGGTGGCGAGGCGCTCGAAGAGGTGCGCCTGCTCTCGAACCTGGAAACCGATACCGAGAAGCTGCTGCAGATCGTTCTCACCGGACAACCGGAGCTGCTCGAGAAGCTAGCGGACTCCTCGCTGCGACAGCTGCGACAGCGGATCGCGATCGAACATCACGTCGATGCGCTGCAGCCCGATGAGGTGGGAACGTATCTGCGGCACCGGGTCGAGGTGGCGGGCGGCAAGTACGAAGACATCTTCGCACCGGGGCTGGAGCCGATCTTCTACTCGGCGTCGCTGGGGTGCCCACGCTTGATCAGTCTGTTGGCGGATCGCTCGCTGCTCGCGTCGTATTCGAAGCAATCCCGGTTGGTCTCTCGCGACATCGTCGAGGCGAAGGCCCGGCAGATCGCCGGAACCCGGTCGGGTCGCGTGTACCAGAGTCCGGGGGCGTAGGTGGGCGAGATCTCGGAAGCGCTGCGACGCGCGCGCAAAATGGCCGCGGGCGATCGGCCGCGGATCGAGCCGCGTGAGTCCGAGGAGCGAGCGCTGCGGCCTGCCCACGAGGCCGTTGCGGTCGAAGCCCCCGAGCCTTCGGAGCCGCTCCCGGATCCGCCTCCGGAGCGAACGCGGGACGAGCGTCGCCGGAACAGCATCGCCTTGCCGACGGATCGTTCCGGGAAGTGGTTCGGGCGCGCAGTCGTCGCGGATTCGCGTGGATCCGTTGCGGAATCCTTTCGTCACATCGTGCTGCGTCTGAGGCGCGAGCTCGAGGCGCGCCATGCGCGCCATGTCGCAGTCGTCAGCGCGCTGCGGGGCGAGGGCAAGACCACGATCTCCTGCAATCTGGCGCTCGCGTTCGCGTCGCTCGGACAGGGCCGCTCGGTGGCACTCGTGGATCTCGATCTGCGCAAGCCGTCGGTCGCGCGCTCGCTCGGCCTCGCGCCCGGCGGAGCTGGCATCGAGGACGTGCTGCGCGGTGAGCAAAGTCTGCGCGAGGTGTGCGTGAGCGTCGAGCGGCCAGCGCTCGATGTGTATCCGGTCCGTCGTGCCGAGGCGGATGCGCACGAGCTGCTGGTACGTGCCGAACTCGGGGTCGTACTCGAGGATCTCGCGCGTCGGTACGAAATCACGGTGCTCGATACGTCTCCGGTGCTGCTGGTGCCCGATGCGACGGTGATCCTCGAGCGGGTCGGTGCTGCGGTCGCCGTGGCACGGTCGGGACACACGACGCAGCGCGGTTTCGAGGCGATGCTGGAGATCTTGCCCCCGGATCGACTGGTCGGCAGTATCCTCAACGAAGGTGCGCTTCCGGCGGCATCGCGGCTCTACGGGTACTACTCCGAGGAGCCCGAACCCGAGGCGCCATCGGAGCGAGAGGCGAGCGGCCCTCGCTAGCGACCCCCGTCCCATGTGTCCGCAAGCATTCGATCGTGTCGCTAAGCCGCTCGCCGAGCTTCGATCTCTTGCCGGCGGGAAGAAGCCCGCATGCGGCCAAGGGAGTGCGGCGAGCGAAGAGGAAGCCATGCCCGCACTGACGCTCTGGATCGGCCTCGGCATCGCGCTCTCGCCCTCGCTGGCGGAGCTCGGAAGCCATTGGCTCGCGGAGCCGTCGGCGCGCTATTCCGCGCTGTTCGTGCCGCTCTGGATCCTCGCCGCGTGGACGGATCCGGGGCCCGCGCGACCGCGTCGCCTCGGCTTCGTTTTCGTTGCGCTCGGAGTCGCGATCAGCGTCGTCGCCGTCGGTGGCGGCGTGGCGCGTTTCGGGCGACTCGGAATCGTTCTCTCGGTCGTGGGCCTCGCCGTCGCGCTCGGCGCTCCGGCTCTTCCGAGAGCTTTGCTTGCGCTCTTCATCGTTCCGGTCCCGAACGCAGTTCTCTCGGCACTGCCCGGGCTCGAGGTGGGGTCGGCGCGCGCCGCGGCGGGGCTGGCTCGAGCCGCCGGGGTCGACGCGATTGTGCGCGCAACAAATGGTGCGATCGAGCTGGTCGGCGCGAGCGGTAGCCTCGAGTTGGCGCCGGAGCACGGCGGGCTGCCGCTCGCTGCGCTGCTCGGTGGTCTCGGTTGGTACACAGCCGTTCGGCGCGGGGCGTCGACGCACTCCGCGCTCGGCGCGAGCCTGCGGACGGCCCCGTGGGCGGTGCTCGTCCAGCCGATCGGGATCGGCTGCGCGGCCGGACTCCTGTTCTTCGGAGCCCCGACGAGCGCGCGGGCGGTCGTCGATTTCGGAATCTGGCTCCTCACCGCGCTCCTTGCAGGGCTGATCCTCCTCCGGCCAGCGCCGCCGGGAAGCGCGCGTTGGCCTCTGCGCAACGGAGTTCCGGGATGAAGCGGCAGGACGGCATCACGGCGCTGCTGCTGGTGGCATCCGTAGCGGTCGGGATCGGGGCCTGGGCGCTCGCGCTGCGGCCGCCGCTGCGGATCGATGCGGAAGGACTGGCCGAGATCCCGCTCGACATCGGCGGCTGGACTGGCCGCGACGTGGCACTGGAGACGGCCGTCGAATCGATGCTGCGCGCGGACTTCAACATCCAGCGACTCTATGTGGATCGCTCCGGCAACCACGTGTGGCTCTACGTCGGGTACTACGGCACCGATCGAGGCGGACGGCCCGAGCACACGCCGGCGGTATGCTACGAGGCGCAGGGTTGGCGCATCGGCGCCCGGCGTCGGCTCGAGGTGGCCGGCGTCGAAGGTCTGCGCGTGAACGAGTATCGGGTCGAGCAGGGCGGGGAGCGCCAGCTCGTGCATTTCTGGTTCCGGTCGTTCCGCAGCACCGGCCTGCTCGGCACTCTCGACCAGACCATCGATCGCATGGTCGGCCGCCTGCGGACCGGGCGCGCAGACGGCGCGCTCGTACGCATCAGTACGGCTCTCGGGGCCGCTGATGAGGTGGATTCACGCAGTCGTCTGCTGCGCTTTGCAGCCGAACTCGATCCACAGCTCGCGCGCCACTGGCCGGTCGAGACGCCAGCCCGGCAAGCCTACTCCGTCGGCGCAGGGAAGTCCCCCCATTCCGTTCGCTCGCCCGACCGCTAAGGCTGGGCTTTGGCCCTTCCGACACACCTGGGGTATAGGAACGCACAGACGACATCCGCCGGAGGGAAAGTCACGTATGGCGTACGCATCCGGATCGCGCGGGTACCGGCCCGGGCTCGACGGCAAGAACGAACGCGGATGCGCCGCGCAGCCTCGAAGCACGCGGGCGCACGGCGCTCTCGTACTTGCGTGCGCAGCCGGCCTCGCGCTCGCACTCGGGTGTGCCCAGGGTGGGCCGCCGAAGGTCACGCCGATCGGCAAGGTCGATCCGGCGCCGATCGACGCCAGTATCTACCGGGTCGGCCCGGCAGACCAGCTCTCGATCCGCGTGTTGCCAGAGCCGGCCATCGAACGCACGGCGCGCGTACGGCCCGACGGCCGCTTCTCGATGGACCTCGTCGGCGACGTCGACGCGACCGGGCGGACTACCGACGAGATCGCACGCGAGATCGAGCAGCGGATCGCCGAATATCGCGTCAGTCCGAGCGTCACCGTATCGGTCGAGGAGATCCAGAGCACCGCGATCAGCGTGACGGGCGAAGTCGAGACGCCGTCGAGCTTCCCGCTCGAACGTGAGTTGCGACTGTCCGAGGCTGTCGCGATGGCCGGCGGGGCAACCGAGTTCGCGGCAACGGCGCGTGTGCGCATCGTTCGTCGCGTGGGTGACCAGACGCTGCTGTATCTGGTGAACCTCGATCGGATCCAGGCGGGGGATGCGACGACCGACTACGTGCTCGAGCGGGGCGACCTGGTCTACGTGCCGGCCGCCGTTCCTGTCGTCGTCGGGTACAACGTGCGCCGCGCGCTCTATCCACTCGAGGTGCTGATGAACACCATCGCCGGGCCGCTGCTCGGATTCGTCGCGGGCCAATAACCGGGGCTCCCCCTCGCTACCCGCAAGGGCGGCGTCACGCAGGAGGACGATTGCTGGACGAGCTGGACGACAGAGAGGAGGGCGGCGGTCTTCCGGCCTTTCTCGCGGACCCCGTCGGCATCCTGCGTCGGCGCTGGAAGGTGATGCTGCTGGTTGCTGCGCTGGGCGCAGGGGCCGGCGTGCCGATGGCCCTCCTCCAGCAGCCTCGCTACCTCGCCAAGGCGACGGTGCTGCTGGCGAGCCAACGCGTGGCGCAGGAATTCGTCCGGTCGACCATCGAGGAGGATCCGCTCGAGCGCGTCAACGCGCTGCTCGGCGAAGTGTTGTCTGTCGACAATCTGTACGAGCTGATCGAGAAGCACGGGCTCTTCGTCGAAGAACGCGAGAGCACGCCGCGCGCCATCCTGGTCGGGCGCATGCGAGGCAGCATCCAGATGGGTCAAGAGGTGCAGGTCGGGACGCCGAGTCGCTTCGACCGGGCCCAGGTCCTGGGCATCTCGTTCACCGCCGACGATCCGGAGACAGCCGCTGCCGTCGCCAACGATCTGGCGCAGCTGTTCGTCCTGGCCGGCATCCGCATGCGCTCGGAGCAGGCGCGCGTGACGACCGAGTTCATGCGGCGTGAACTCGAGGCGGCCGAGGAGTCGCTCCGCGAGCACACGCGGAAGATCGCCAGCTTCCAGGAGCGGCACCGGGGCCAGCTTCCTTCGGAGCTCGATACGCAGCTGGCCCGCCTCGAGCGCCTGCAGAATCTGCGCAGCTCGCTCACCATGCAGATCGTCGAGGCCGAAACGCGCCTCGCGACGATCCGTGCCGACGCCAGCCGGGATGCCGGTACGGGGGGCCCCTCGCGCCTCGAGCAGATGCGGACGCTGCTTGCCCAGGAACTCGCGATCAACACAGAGACCCATCCGAACGTGCAGGCGTTGCGGCGCCAGATCGAGACGCTCGAGCGCGAGGGTGGTGGCGGCGGTGGTGGCAGAGGCGTCGCGACCATTGGCGTGGTCAACGCCGTGCAGCGGGAGATCGACCAGCTCCGCCAGCAACTGGCCGACACCGATCAGCAGTTGAACGAACTCGATGCCAAGGTTGTCGGCATTCCGGCGCTCGGCGAGGAGTTCTCAGCGCTCCAGCAGCGGGCCACGGTCCTCGAACAGACGTATACGGAATACTTGCGCAAGGTGAAGGAGGCCGAGCTCGCCGAGAGCCTCGAGCGCGCCCAGCAGGGCGCGCGCGTTTCGGTGCTCGACCGTGCCTCCCCGCCGGCTGCGCCGGAGCGTTCACGAGAGAAGCTGGCGGTCCTCGCGCTGATTACATCGCTCGGCTTGGCTGGACTCGTCGGAGTGGCGCTCGAGTGGCGCGACCCGGTGTTGGCGTCGGTGCGCGCCGTCGAAGAAGCGGGCAAGGTCGAGGTCCTCGGTTCGATCCCGCACATGAGCTGACCCCGCCCCCGGGGAGCGCATCTTCGTCGGGCCCGCGGGCTGGGGACGCGGGAGAGCGATCTCGCGCTTCCGCTTCGCTGAAACGGCTTCGGGTCTCAGCCGCACAGCTCGTGCGCGCGGCGGGTCAGTTCCGGGATCGTGAGTCCGTGGGGGCAGGCGCCGAGACAGGGCGTGTCGGTACAGGTCAGGCACGCGCGAGCGCCCGCTCCGAGCCGAGCGTATTCGCTCCGGCCCACGTCGGGGTCCCCGTAGTCCTCGGCGTACATCCGGGTGCGCAGGACCTCGGAGATCTCGACGCCGTGCGGGCACCGCTCGGCGCACGCCCCGCACGCCGAGCGGCACTGGCGTTCTCCCTGGAGCCCCTCGTACCGCGCGAGCAGATCGAAGTCGCCGTCGCGCACGGCTGCCCAGCCCGAGGCGCGGACGTATTCCTCGATCTCGGCCCGGTTCGTCATCGTGACGACCAGCCCATCGACGTGGTCCTGGGAGAGCACCCAGCGGAAGGCGGCCTGGGCGAAGGTGGCGCCACCGGACTCGTACGGACGCATGTCGTTCAGACGGGCCCCGCGCAGCGTCTTCATCGTCATCACGCCGATTCCTCGACCTTTGGCGCGGCGCAGCGTCTCGGGCAGGCGCAGCATCTCGGCGATGATGTCGAAGCGCCCCGCGAGATTCTTGGCGGCGCTGCGCATGCGCTGCAAGAAGGTCGGTTCCTGGGCGAAGTTGTACGCGGCCAGCACGACATCTGCGAGTTCATGCTCGATGGCGTACTCGAGGCACTCGATCAAACGGTGCCCGTGCCCCGACATGCCCGAGAAGCGGATCTTCCCCTGTTCGCGGGCGCGGCTCGTGAACTCCTGCCACTCCGGGTTGGCGAGCCGTCGCACGTCGTTGACGGCATGGTTCAGATAGATGTCGACGTAGTCCGTACGGAGGCGACGCAGACTCCCCTCGAGCTTTCCCATCAGCGTGTCGCGGTCGAAGTCTGCCTCGGCGACCACCTTGCTGGTGAGGACGACGCGGTCTCGCGCTCCGGCGAGGCCGAGTCCGAGGGTCCGCTCGGCCGCGCCCTCCTCGTAGGTCTCGGCGGTGTCGAAATAATCGATGCCGCGATCGAGCGCGTGGCGGACGAGGTCGGCATCGTCGCGCAGCCGGAAGCTGCCGAACCCGATGTCCCCGATGCGCAGTCCTGTCCGGCCGAGAGTGGCCCGGCCGCGGATGCGGGGTTCGAGGGCGGCAGCCGCCTCCAGCGCCGTCAGCTGCGCGGGAAGCGACAGCCCGATCCCGGCCAACGCGGCCCCGCGCAGGAACTCTCTCCGGTCGATGCCCCGGTTGCTCATCGCTTCTCCCTCCGTCCGTGCGCGTCCGGAGCCGCGCCGCGTATCCCGATCAGACGAGCAGTTCCGTCATGCCTTCACGGGGGGCGTTCACCAGCAGGGTCATGTTTCCGGGCGGCTGTCGGTTCTCGTACATGAGCTGGTGGCCAGAGCCGACATCGTGGAACGGGAAGACGCGCGCCAACAGCGGATCGAGTCGGCCGGCGCCCATCAGGTTCACGACCTCGGCGCATTGGCGCACGCTGGCGAAGTGCGAACCCTGGAGCCGCTTCTGCCGCATCCACAGGAAGCGCGCGTCGAGGTCGAGGTTGTAACCCGACGTGGCGCCGCAAGTGACGATCATGCCGCCGTTGTCACACAGGAAGAGGGACGTCGGCATGGTGTCCTGCCCCGAGTGTTCGAACACGATCCAGGGCGCGCGCCGCTCGCCGAGCGCCTCCCAGAACGCCTTTCCGAAGCGGCGGACCCCCTCCAGCCAGCCGTCGAATTCGGGGCTACCGACCGTCGGCAGACG
>CAYOHN010000017.1:0-9237 GCA_964403735.1 uncultured Spirochaetales bacterium
ATGGCCGCCGCCATCACCGACCTGCTCGCCGACCCGGTGCGGCTCGCGCAGATGGGCCGTCAGGCGCGGATGCGGGTGGAGCACGCGTTCCGCTGGCGCGATGCCGCCGCCCAGCTCGTCGGAGTCTTCGAGGACGTGCGCCGTGCTGCTCACCGTCGACCTCGATAAGCTCGGCGTCCAGCGCGGCGACACAGTGCTCGACGTCGGTTGCGGGGAGGGGCGCCACTGCTTCGGGGCGCTCGAACGCGGCGCGCGCGTCGTCGGCCTCGATCTGGATCTGGACTCGCTCCGCGCCGGTCACGGTCCGCTGCGCGCGCGCGCGCGCGAACGCGGCGGATTCGGCGCGATGCTCCGCGGCGACGCGTTTCGCCTGCCCTTCCGCGACGGCCGCTTCGGTCGCGCGATCTGTTCCGAAGTGATGGAGCACGTCCATGACTACCCGGCGGCCATCCGCGAGCTGGCGCGCGTGGTGCGGCCCGGTGGCAGCCTCGCCGTCACGGTCCCCACCGCCATCAGTGAAGCGCTGTACCTGCGCCTCGGCGACGACTACTTCGAGTCTCCGGGCGGGCACATCCGGATCTTCCGCCCCCGCGACCTGGCCGATGCGCTGCGCCGCGCCGGCTTCACGCCGACCGGAATCGGCTTCGCGCACGGCTTCCACACCCCGTACTGGGCGCTGCGCTCGGTCGTCGGTCTCCCGCGCTCCGACGCCAACCCGCTGGTACAGGCATATCGCTTGTTCCTGATCCGCGCGACGACGTCGCGCTGGCTCGATCGCTTCGAGAAGCACGTACTGAACAAGCTGTGTCCGAAGAGCCTCGTGCTCTACGCGCAACGCACGGCGGAGCGCGCCGCCGAGGCCGCGTGATGGACCGACCGCTACGACTGTTGTTCACGGCGTACCGCGGCAACATGCGCTGCGGCGGACAGGGCGTGTATCTGTGGTTCCTCGCGCGCGAACTGGCGCGTCTGGGCCACGAGATCACCGTGCTGGTCGGTCCGCCGCTGCCGGACGCGATGCCGTTTGCACGCGACGTGCACGAACTCCCCGACGATCGTTTCTGGGGCAAGTGGTTCGTGCGCGACTGGCCTGCGTTCGTCGCGCCGGAACACCCGCTCGGCATCCTCGCGCCGCTGCGCTTCTGGGAACTCGGCGCCAGCCGTATCGGATTCTTCCCCGAGCCGTTCGCCTTCAGCGCACGCGCCTTTCAGGAGATCGCGCGCCGCCTGCGCTCCGGCTCCCGCTGGGATCTCGTCCACGACGTCCAGTGTCTCGGCTGGGGCCTGCTCGGCGTGCGCGCACTCGGGCTTCCGGTGGTCTCCACCGTCCACCACCCGCTCACCGTCGACCGGCGCGCGTCGTACCGTCGCGACCGCACGCTCCAGGAAGCGATCGGCACGACCGAGTTCCATCCGGTCGGCATGCAGTCGTTCGTCGCGCGCCGACTCGACCGCATCCTGACCTCCTCGCAGGCCGGCGCGCACGTGATCCGCCGGGACTTCGGCGTCCGATCAGAGCGTCTTCACGTCCTGGGCAACGGGCTCGACACGGAGCTTTTCTCCCCGGACGAGACGATTCCCCGGGAGCCGTCGACCCTGCTCTGCGTCGGTCGTGCGGCCGACCCGAACAAGGGGATCCGCGTCCTGATCGAGGCGTTGGCAAAGCTCCCGCCCTCTGTGCGCCTGGAATTGATCGACGAGGATCATCCGCTGCACGAGGGCCGCCAGCTGGCGGAGGCGCTCGGCGTCGGCAACCGCCTGGAGATCGTCGGCCGCGTCGAGACGTCAGAACTCGTCCGGCGCTACCGCCGCGCGACGCTCGTCGTGGTGCCGTCTCTCTACGAAGGGTTCGGACTGCCCGCCGTCGAGGCGATGGCCTGCGGAACGCCGGTCGTCGCGTCGGCCGCTGGCGCAGTGCCCGAGGTGATGCGCGCGGGCGGCGGCGGCGTGTTGGTGCCGAAGGGCGATGCTGCTGCGTTGGCACAGACGATCGCGTCTGTGCTCGACCAGCCCGAAACCCGTCGACGCCTCGGCGCCGACGGACGGGACGGCGTCGTGGCTGCCTACTCCTGGGACCACATCGCCGTCCGGACAGCGGACGTCTACCGGGAGGTTCTCGCCGAGCGGCGCGGTCGACCGGCCAGCACGATCACGTCTGCCCATTCTGGTGCGCGGCGCGCCAACGCATCGAGCGCTCGAAGCGCACCTCGCGCGGCCAGCTCGGGCAGCTTGCCGATTCCCCGTGACCAGAAGGGAACGCCCCACCCGACGGAGATTCCGCGAACCACCTCGAGATCGAGGAAGCGCGACGCCTGCTCACGCATCAATCCGATGTCGTATCGGGTGAAGTGGTCGGCCGGCACAT
Source organism: uncultured Spirochaetales bacterium (assembly GCA_964403735.1). GTDB lineage: Bacteria > Myxococcota_A > UBA9160 > UBA9160 > PR03 > CAADGG01. The sequence goes on from CAYOHN010000017.1 coordinate 2,366, forward strand.
CGTAGTGACGCCGCCCCCGACGCACGATCCCACTCGATACCCCCTCGCGGACGGCGTCCTGCGCGCGGGCCAGCCGACACGCCAGCGACTCGAAGTTCGCGATCGCCAGCACTACGCGTCCAGCCGGCCGCGTCACGCGCGCCATCTCCTCGATCGCCATCTCGGGACGATCGAAGTGGTCGATGGCGCCCTTGCACAATGCGGCGTCGAAGCTGTCCGATCGGAACGGCAGCGCGTCGGACCATCCGCGCACCCACAGCGGTCGATGGCCCTCGCCCTTCGCGGCGACCAGCTGGGCCCACCCGGTCATGCGCGCAGAGGGCTCACAGGCCACGACGTCGGCGCCCGTCTCGGCGAGCGCGACGGCGTCCTGGCCGAAGCCGGCCGCCACGTCGAGCACCCGCCGGCCGGCGCCGCCGCCCGCCAACGCCAGCGTCTCGGCGGTCATCCGATCGAACAGATACTGGCTGTCCCGCGTCGATCCCGTCGGGATGACGTCGTTCATGTCGCGATCGAGGTCTACGACTCGCATCGTTGGGCGGAAGGTAAGGGAGGGATCCAGGAGGCCAAGGGGGCCTCGATCGGTGCTCGGCGACGGGAGAGTTCTTCCGCGGACGACTAGAGGCGCCCGCCGACGAAGTTCTCCAGGAGTTCCGCGAGGCCCGGATCGATGCGTTCGAAGCGAACGCCCACACGTAGGCGCTGCGGGTCCGACCACGCGATGCGGCCCTCCAGCTCGAGCGGAATCGAGATGCCCGGGAGCGCGAACTCGCTGGTGACGGCCCCCCCGATCGGCGGAAGGTCACCCCGGAGTTCGAGTCCGATCCCGCCGGCCGAAAGGTCATACCCGGTACCGAGCCGTCGTTGCCCGTCGCTGGTGAGTTCGACCCAACCGGAAAAGGGGGCTCGCGGGGATCGCTGGGTCTCGGCTGAGTTCACGAACATCCTCGGAATCCTGGAGAAACGAAGACCGGCGAACCAAGACCGGCGGCAACACACGATCGACGGCCGTCCGCCGCTCGGCCGGTCGCGACCCGGGTTCAGGAGGAAATGAATGCAAGAACCGTGCGGAGACCGTTCCGGGCGCCCGTTCGGGGGGAAGGCCCCAACTCCAGAGCTTCGCATGGCTTTTCCGGCTGGGGATCGGGATCCGGCGGACTATCCTGTCTCAGCAATGGGGAAAACGATTCCGTTCGATGGAACCGCAGTTCCGCCGGTTCCCGGCCGCGGAGATGCGACGCTCGACCGTCTCGCGTCTTTTCGCCTCACCTACGTGGCGATCTTCGGCTTCGTGTTGCTCTACGTTTTTACCGTGAAGGGCGTGGAGCAGGCGCTCGGCGCGTCGTTCCGGGCTCGGATCGCCGAGGCGGTGCAGGTCGACCCCGCGGCCGGAAGCGTGGTGGAGCAGATCCATGACCGCATCGATCGCGTGATCCGAAGGTCGATCTGGACACGCGTCGGCGGCGTGCGCGTGACTCCGATCGTCGTCAGCGCCGACGGGAGCACGCCTCTTTATCTGGGGAGCCGCCCGGTTCCGCAGCCGACCACCATCGACGCGATCGGCGAGGCCGATCGTCTGCTCCCGGCGAGCGCCGAGGTGGTCGTTTCGGTTCCGCACAACTCCCTCACCGCCAACGTCTTTCTCGTCTTGTACGCGGCGGGCCTGATCCAGACCCTCTTCCTCTACGAGCGGCGCCGCAGCCGCATCGAGGACGCTCGCCTCGAAACGGCACTGGCGGCCCGTGAGGAGACCGCTGCTCGTGCCGCCCGGATCGAGGCCGAACTCGAAGCGCTCAGTCGCCAGGTGGACGACCGCGTCGAAGCGGAGGTTTCCGCCGAGATCGAGTCGGTACGCCGCGAGCGATCGCGGCTCCAGGAGGAACTGCAGGGCCTCGCCCGTCGCGAGGACGCGTTGCGCGCGAGCACCGGCCGCCTGCAGGAAACGATCGAGAGCGAACGCCAGGGACTCGAGGAGATGCTCGACGAAGCGCTCTCCGATCTGGCGCGCAAGGACGAGGAACTGCGCAGCCTCTCGGACAAGCTGCAGCGCAATGTCCAGAGCAGGACCGAAGCCACGGCGCCTCGCGCGCGCGAAATGGATTTGACCGGAACCCGGCTGCGCGCTCTCTACAAGAACCTCGAGTTCGACGATCACGCGATCCGCAATCTGATCGCGCTCGGCGACGAGACGATGAAGCTGCGCGCCGAGGAGTCGATCAAGCGTCTCGATGTCGACGTGGAGACCGCGGCGGTCCGTCGCAAGGTGGGCGGCCTGCCGTCACATCTGACGATCTTCGAGCTGGGTTTCGGCGGCAAGGGCCGCGTCTACTACACGTCCGGGACCCAGCGGCGCTTCCGCGTGCTCGCCATCGGTGCCAAGAACACGCAGAAGACCGATCTCGAGTACCTGAGCCGCCTGCCCCGTGAATGACCTCAGCCCCCCAGCGCGTCGCGCAACAGCGCTTTGAGCGTCGCATCGTCCCAGGGTTTCGCGATCACCGCGCGCACGCCGAGGGCCCCGAGGCGCTCCGGCGGAATCGCATCGGGCCAGCCGGTGATGACGAAGCGAACGGCGTCGGGCTGCACGCGGGCGGCGGTCTCCAGCACCTCCATCCCGCTGACCCCGCGCATCTGGTGATCCGTCAGCAGCGCCTCGATTGGCTCCGTGGCGAGCCAGCGCAGCGCCTCCTCGGGATCCGAGGTCGCGAGGATCCGCCAGCCCTCGCGACGCAGCGAGCGTCGGAGCGCCGAGAGGATGCGCGGCTCGTCGTCGACGATCAGCAGCGTCGGCGTGCGCGCCGATGCACTCACGCCGGCAGCGAGCCGGCGGGGCCTTCGAGCGGCAGGCGGACCTCGAAGATCGTCCCCCCGCCCGGACGAGAGTTGGCGCCGATCGAGCCGCCATGGCGGCGCACGATGTCGAACGAAGTCGACAGACCCAGGCCGGTGCCGACGCCGACTTCCTTGGTCGTGAAGAAGGGATCGAAGATGCGATCGGCGTGGAGCGGCGGGATGCCGACGCCGTCGTCGCTCACGGTGATCCGCACCTCCGAGTCGGCGAGTTCGGTGCGCAGCACGATCTCGCCGCTGCCTCCCTGTTCCTGGACGCGCTCTTCGATCGCCTGGTAGGCATTCACGAGCAGGTTCATGAACACCTGTTCGAGCTGAAGAGGCAAACAGCGCAACGGAGGTACGGATCCATATTCCTTCCGCAACACGACCGAGTGTTTCATCATCGTCCAGACGATGTGAGCCGTCGAGTCGAGGCAGCGATTCAGATCGGCCGTCACCCACTCGCCGTCGTCGCGATGCGCGAAGCTGCGCAGGTCCTGCACGATGTGACGCACCCGCTCGGACCCTTCGATCGATTCCCGGATCGCCTTGGAGAAATCGTCGAGCAGGAACTCGGCATCGAGGGTCTCACGCAGCGCTCGCCAATCTGCCGCGGCGGCGCGCAGCGCGGGCGAGCCCTCCGCTTCGGCGCACGCGACCAGAGCGGTCGCCCCTTCGAGCAGGCGGCGCAGATCCGTCAGATACTCTTCCATCTGACACAGATTTGCATGCACGAAGCCCATCGGATTGTTGATCTCGTGGGCCACGCCGGCCGCCAGTTGTCCGATCGACGCCATCTTCTCCGATTGCAGCACCTGCCGCTGGAGCTGCTTCAGCTCCGACAGATCCTGAAAGATCGCGACGGATCCCTGCCGCCTGCCATCCGGCGCTGCGAGCGGCGCGAGCGACAGCCCGATCGGGACATAGCGGCCGTCCCCGCGCACGGCGAGGGCCTCGGCACCGCGCACCCGCTCCCCCTCGACGAGCGCGCGCGCCAACTGGGGTAGACCCGGCGCCCCGTCCGGCAGCCACTCGGCGACCGAGCGCCCGCGCAGGGATCCTCGCGGCTCGTCGAGGATGCGTCCGGCCGCGGGGTTGGCGTGCGTCACGCGGCCCCCGGCGTCGAGCACCAGCAGGCCGCTCTCCATCGCATCGACCAGGTTCTCGAGGGTCCCGCGCAACACGCGGGCGTTGCGCCGCAATCGCTCCTGTTCGCGCGTGGTGCGCCAGTTGCGGATCTGTTCGAGGGCGACGGCGGGCAGCACGTCCGCCAGGTCCGGCCCCGCGCTCACGCAGTCCGCGGCACCAGCCGCGAAGCTCTCGAGCGCGGCGTCGTCGGCCCCCTCCTCGGAGACGACGACGGCCGGCGGTCCCTGCGGCCCGAGTTCGGCGAGAATCTTTGCCACCTCCGAACCGAGCGCATGATCCAGGACGATCAGGTCCGGCCGCCGGCCTCGGACGCGCTCCAGACACGAGATCGCGTCGTGGGCAATCTCGATCTCGATGTCCGCGCCGATCCGACGCAGCGCGCGCTCGGTGCCGATCCCCGGCGCACCCCCGGCACTTCTCGGTTCGGCGAGCACGATTCGAACCGGACGGGAACCCTCGGCATCTCTGCCGCCGGACATCGCGAGTCCTCCCGAACCCCCGAGCGCCGAGACGCGCGGAGACGAGACATCGAGATTCGGGGGGAGGAACAGAGGCGGAGGCTACCGGATCTCGCGGCGCTCGACCAAATCCGCGGCCGGCCCGGCGTCGAGCGAGAGGCCGTGTTTGCCGAGCTTGCGATAGAAGGTGCTGCGACCGATCCCGAGCCGGCGGGCGGCTTCTCTGGCCTGGCCGCCGGTCTCGCGCAGCGCCCGCTCGAGGGCACTCCGCTCGTAGGCATCGAGCGAGAGCGGCAGACCGCTGGGCGGCGTCTCTCCCGCGGCCACTCGCGAGGCGCTCATCGGCGCCGTTCGCGAGCGCCCGATCGGCAGGTCTGCGGCGCGCAGCCGCGGCCCGCGCGCGAGCGCCAGCGCGGACTCGATCACGTTCTCGAGCTCGCGGACGTTTCCGGGCCAATCGTGGCTCATCAGTCGTTCGAGGGCGGCATCGTCGATCGCAACGGTGCCGCGCGTCCGCGCGTGCTTGTCGAGGAAGTGCTGCGACAACAGCGGAACATCCTCGATGCGTTCGCGCAGCGGCGGAATCTCGATGCGGACCACGTTGAGCCGGTAGAACAGATCCGTCCGGAAGCGCCCGGTTTCGACCATCGCCGCCAGGTCTCGATGAGTCGCCGTGATGACGCGGATATCGACCGAGACGGACGCCGCCGCCCCCACCGCACGGACTTCTTTGTACTGCAATGCACGCAACAGCTTCGCCTGGGTCGCGAGCGGAATCTCGCCGATCTCGTCGAGGAAGAGCGTCCCCCCTTCGGCCATCCGGAACAGCCCCGGCGCGCCGACGGCGCCGGTGAAAGCGCCGCGCTGGTGACCGAAGAGCTCACTCTCGATCACCGACTCGGGCAGCGCGCCGCAGTCCACGGGCACGAACGAGCCGTCCCGACGGCGACTCGCGAAGTGCACGGCCCGCGCGACCAGTTCCTTGCCGGTCCCGCTCTCGCCCTGGATCAGGACGTGACTCTCGTTGTGGCTCAGGCTCGCGATGGTGCGCACCAGGCGTCGCATCGCGGGCGCGTGCCCGATCAGGCCGGTCCCGCGCGCGTGCCCCTCCACTCGGGCCTCGAGTTCGCGGTTCCGCGCCACCAGCCGGCGGCGCTCGATGGCCCGCTGCACGGTAGTCCGCACGCGATGGACGTCGTCGAACGGTTTTGCCAGGTAGTCGAAGGCTCCCTGGCGCATGCAATCGACGGCACTCTCGATGGTCGCGTGGCCGGTCATCACGACGACCTCCAACTCGGGCCGCTCCGATTTGATGCAGTCGAGCAGATCGAGGCCGTTCATCGCCCCGAGACGAAGGTCGAGCAGAACGACGTCGAGATCCGGATCGGCGAGCACCGACTGGGCGGCGCCGGGCGTCTCGGCCGCCTCCACGCGATGACCCCCGGGCCGCAGGATCCGGGCGAGCGCACGCAGCAGCAGGGGCTCGTCGTCGATCACCAGAACGAAGCCCGAGCGGCTCGAGGACCCCGCGCCGCGAAGCGGCACCTCGGGCAGGCGGGGGAAGCTGCTCATGGTGGGCGTATCGGTCCCGGTTCCGGGACGCTTGAGCCTCCGCCCTTGCCTGCCCAGGAAGCGCACCCCGGACCGCTTGCTTGGCGCTCGCGGCCACGTACAATGCGGGGGCCCCCCTCCGCAAGAGAGCGGAGGATGATCCACTGCGCCGCGCACAGATCCTGATCGTCGACGACGAAGAGCTCTATCGACGAGCGCTCGAGCGTATCCTTTTGCGCTCCGGACACGCCGTCGTCACGGCGTGCGACGCCAGCGAGGCGATCGCACGGGTGTCTGGAGAACCGCTCGATCTGGTGCTCTGCGACATCCGGATGCCGGGCATCAGTGGACTCGAGCTGGTGCGACAGATCCGGGAGATCGATCCGGAACTTCCGTGCATCGTGGTCACCGGCTACGGCAGTGCGGAGCAATCCGTCGAGGCCCTCCACGCGGGTGCCTTCTGGTATCTGGAAAAGCCGTTCGAACAGCGCTCGCTCGACGTCGTCCGGCAACTGGTCGATCAGGCGATCGAGCACCGGCGGCTGCGTACGGAGAACCGGCTGCTCCAGAGTCAGCTCCGCTCGCGCTATCGCTTCGACAACGTCGTCGGCCAGAGTGCCGAGCTGCGTGCGGTTCTCGATCTCGTGGGCCGCGTCGCGGACTCCGACAGCACCGTCCTGGTGACCGGGGAGAGCGGAACGGGCAAAGAGCTGATCGCGCGCGCGCTTCACTACAACAGCAAGCGTGCAGATCGCGTGATGGTCACGGTCAACTGCGGAGCGATCCCGGAGGAGTTGCTCGAATCGGAGCTGTTCGGGCACGTGAAGGGCGCTTTCACGAACGCCGTACAGCACCGCGAGGGCCGCTTCACCGCGGCGGACG
>CAYOHN010000017.1:9247-25793 GCA_964403735.1 uncultured Spirochaetales bacterium
GACATGAGCCCGAATCTGCAGGTCAAGCTGCTGCGCGTGATCCAGGACCGCAGCTTCGAGCCGGTGGGCTCCTCCAAGACGGTCCGGGCCGACGTCCGCGTGATCGCGGCCACCCACCGGGACCTCGAGGAGGCCATCCGCCAAGGCCGTTTCCGCGAAGACCTCTACTACCGGCTCAACGTGATCCCCATCGAGGTCCCGCCGCTGCGCAAGCGCAAGGACGATATCCCGCTGCTCGTCGAGCACTTCCTCGCGCATCTCAACGACGAGAAGGGCCGACAGATCGATGGGATCACACCGGCCGCTCTCGAGCGGCTCGTCGACCACGACTGGCCCGGCAACGTGCGCGAACTGGAGAACCTGATCGAGCGGCTCGTCGTGATGCGCGGCCGAGGCACCATCGACGTCGACGATCTGCCGGCAGCGCTGCAGCGGCCGACCGAGGTGACAGCGCTCGCGCTGCCCACCCTGGGTCCGGATGGGATCGCCTTCAACGAAGTGGTCGACCGGCTCGAGACGAGCATGATCGTGCAGGCGCTCGAGCGAACCAGTTGGAACAAGAATCGCGCGGCGCAGCTGCTGGGGCTGAACCGTACGACGCTGCTCGAGAAGATCAAGAAGAAGAAGCTCGAGCCCCCCGAAGGCATGGGCGACTGAAGGCTCCGCACGCGCGAACCGGCCGGCAGAGCGACGGTTTCGTAACTGCTGGCGCCCTGGTCCCGTCGATCTTCTGACGGTTCTGCGCGTAGCCTGCTGTTGCCGCCGCCCGTGGCGGCAGCCCGGACACCGGGTCGCGCCGCCCCTCCCCTTCCCATCGACATCGAAAAACCGCAGCAATCGCGTGGGGTTCCGACAGGAGCCCGCCGGCGCGTCGGCCCGAAACGCGGCCGCGAGCCGGACGCAGGCGCCGGCGTCCCGCACTTGGCACGCGTCGTGCTCTCCAGCAGACGTCGAGCAGGCGGACGGCAAGCGTCCGGCACGGGGGCCAGGAAACGAACGTGGAGCGGGGAGAAGGCGACATGGAGACGATGCTGCGGGAAGCGAAGGAAGACAGTGCGGAGATTACCGCCTCGGTCAAGGAACAGATCGTGCTCGAGCACGCGCCGTTGATCCGCTATATCGTCAATCGGATCGCGGTCCGCCTGCCATCCCACATCGACCTCGATGACCTGCACAGCACGGGTGTCATCGGTCTGATGGATGCGATCGAGAAGTACGATCCCGAGAAGAACTGTAAGTTCAAGACCTACGCCGAGTTCCGCATCAAGGGCGCGATCCTCGATCAGCTTCGCTCGCTGGACTGGGTGCCCCGAAGCGTCCGGCAGAAGGGTCGACGCCTCGAGCGCGCCTACGGCGAGGTCGAGCAGCGCCTGGGTCGCTCGGCCAGTGAAGAAGAAGTGGCGGACTCGCTCGGACTACAGATCGAGAAGTTTCACGAGCTCCTGAACCAGGTCCGCGGCGTCTCGCTGGTCAACCTGGAAGAGCTGCGCGGCACGGGCGCAGACGGCGAACGAACCGGTTCCTACGCCGACATCGTCGAAGACATCCACTCGGAGAACCCGTTCTCCACGCTCAAGCAGCAGGAGACACGGCAGGTGATCGCCGAGACGATCTCGAGCCTCCCCGAGAAGGAGCGCCTGGTCCTCTCGCTGTACTACTACGAAGATCTGAACATGAAGGAGATCGGCTCGATCCTCGGCATCACCGAGTCGCGGGTCTGCCAGATCCACACCAAGGCCGTGGGCCGGTTGCGCTCGAAGCTGAAGAGCCTGATGGAGCGCTAGCCGCTACGGGTCGAGTCGCCCACCGCAGCCTTTTCGCAGCGGACGATTGCCACGGTGATGTTGTCCTCGCCGCCGCGCTCGTTGGCGAGCCGGATCAATGCATCGACCGCCTCCTGGGGATCTTCGAGTTCGGCAGCGGTCCTGGCGATCTCGTGGTCCTGGACGCGGCCGGTGAGACCGTCCGAACAGAGCACGAAGACATCTCCAGCCTCGGGCGTGAGTTCGGCGAGATCCGCTTCGACGCTCGGCCGCACGCCGAGAGCGCGGGTCAGCACGTGGCGTTGCGGATGCTCACGCGCGTCAGCGGCGCTGATTTCGTGCCGGCGCACCAGTTCCCCGACCAGAGAATGATCGTCGGTGAGCTGCCGGATGCGCCCGCCGCGCACCAGATAGGCGCGGCTGTCGCCCACGTGAGCGAGCGCCGCCCGGCCCTCCTGCGCGAGCAGGGTCACCAGGGTCGTCCCCATGCCGGCGAGCTCTGGCCGGCGCCGCGCCGTCTCGTGGACCTCTCGGTTGGCCGCGATCATCGCGTAACGAAGCTTCTCGGCCAGGCTCATGCCGGTACCGTGCAACGTGCGCAAGGCACGCTGAGCCGCTTCCGCAGCCAGCTCACTCGCGATCTGGCCCGCGACGTGACCGCCGAGCCCATCGGCCACCAGATACAGACCGATCTCCGGCGCCAGCGCGTAGTGGTCCTCGTTGGCGGCTCGCCGGCGGCCGACATCGGAGCCTGCCGCAGCTCGCAGCATCATCCCCGTCCCCTCCCTGCTTCCCGGTTCGAGACGGGCGGCCCCGCAGCCCGTCTCGCCCTCCCCTATCGGCCGCCGGCGGCCAACTCGGTAGTCTCGCGCAGTCCTCGACTGGAACGGCGTCGGCGCCACGCGGCTGGGGAAACCAGCGGGAACGCGCGACCGGGGTGCGGAAAGCGTTCAATCGCGAGGCCCGCATCGACGATACAGAAGGCCGAGCATTCGAGTCCGCGGCAACGCCGCGCACCGTGAGGGGAGATATGCCGAAGACGATCCTGCTTGCCGACGACAGTGTCACGATCCAGAAAGTCGTCGGGATCAGCTTCGCGAGCGAAGACGTGGTCCTCCTCACCGTGGACAACGGCGACGATGCCGTGTCGCGTGCTCGGGAGGCGAGACCAGACCTCGTGCTCGCCGACGTGATGATGCCCGGTCGGGATGGCTACGACGTCTGCGAGACGTTGAAGGCCGATCCGGAGCTGCGTCACGTCCCGGTGCTGTTGTTGTCCGGTACGTTCGAGCCCTACGACGAAGAACGGGCCGGACGCGCTGGCGCCGACGGCCACATCACCAAGCCCTTCGAGGCGCAAGCCCTGGTCGATCAGGTGAATGCGCTGCTCGCGCGAGCCGCTTCGCCGATGCCTGCCAGCGGAGATGCGCCTTCCGACGAAACGGTCCTGGTCGCCAATCCCGCCGATGGCGACCCAGATGGCGCCTTCGATTTCTTCGACGACGAGATGGCGCGAACCGCACCGTCCCCGGCCCCCTCCGTCTCGACACTGGTCGACGACGACGACGACGCCGCCGCCCTCGAGCTGGAGGCTGCCGTCGACGAGGACGGCGAGCTGGTTCAGTTGCCGTCGTCGAGCTTGCAGCCGCACGAGGCCCGGCTGCCGGGAGATTCCCAGGCCACCGCGCTGTTCGTCGCGCCGGAACCGTCGCCCCCGCTGGCGGGCGAATGGTCCCGTCCCGGATGGGTCGACGAGCCCGGGGACGCTGCGCCCCTCTCTGTGCCGGCTTCAGAAGCTGCGACGGTTTCGCCACCTGCGATGGCTTCGGAGCCTGCGTCGCTCGAGGCGCCAGATGCGCCGGCCGACTACGAGGAGAGCTTCGAGTTCGGGTTCGGCGAAGAGGAGGCAGCAGAGGCCCGCATCGCGACGCCGCGAACCGAGAGCCCGGAAGCGGCGCCCTTTGCCCGGGCCCCGGCACCGCAGTCGGACTTGGTGCCGGACCCCTTCGACGAGCCGGCAGTCGCCGACCTCGCCACGACGGATCCGCTGCCGAACCCGCCCGAGGGCCCGCTGTCGAAGAGTCTGGAAGTCCCGCCGCCGATTCCGGAGCCGATGACGTCGCGCTTCGCAGACCCGACGCCGCCGCCGGTGCCGGCGGCCGCGGCCGAGGTGGACGCGCTGGTCGCGATCCCGGTCGGCGGCGCGGCTCGACCCACGGCTCTCTCGGAGCCGATCCAGAAGCAGCTCCAGGAGACGCTCGAGAAGATCGTCTGGGAGGCCTTTGGCGACGTCACCGAGCGCATCGTCCGCGACGTCATCGAGCGCGTCGAGGCCGTCGCGTGGGAGGTGATCCCACAGATGACCGAAACGCTGGTTCGCGAGGAACTCCGCCGACTGCAGGACGACTCCGAGGAGTCGTAGCGGCGCCGCCGATCCCGTAGACTCCGCGGCCCGTGCGAGCCGAGCTCCCCAAGCGTTTCGATCCGAAGCCCGTCGAATCCCGCCTGTACCAGGCGTGGATGGAGCGCGGGCTGTTCCACGCCGCCACCGATGGCGAGCGACCGCGCTTCTCGATGGTGATCCCGCCTCCCAACGTGACGGGCTCGCTGCACCTCGGGCATGCGCTCAACAACACGCTGCAGGACCTGCTGGCCCGCCACAAGCGCCTCCAGGGCTTCGATGTGCTCTGGGTTCCCGGCACGGACCACGCCGGGATCTCGACGCAGGTGGTGGTCGAGCGCGAGCTGGCGAAACGGGGCAAGACGCGCCACGACCTCGGCCGCGAGGCATTCGTCGATCAGGTGTGGGAGTGGAAGGCGCGCTCTGGCGCGCGGATCCTCGAGCAGCTCCAGGCGCTCGGCTCTTCGTGTGATTGGTCTCGCGAGCGCTTCACGATGGATCCGGGACTTTCGCGCGCGGTGCGCGAGGTGTTCGTCCGGCTCTATCACCAGGGGCTGATCTACCGCGCCGAATACCTGGTGAACTGGTGCCCGCGCTGCACGACGGTGCTGTCGGACCTCGAGGCGCCGTTCAAGCCCGTCGCCGGGAAGCTGTACCGGATCCGCTACCCGGCCGCGGACGGCAACGGGGCGATCGAGGTCGAGACCACGCGGCCCGAGACGCTACTCGGGGACACCGCCGTCGCCGTGCATCCCGACGACGAGCGCTGGGCGCCGCTGGTGGGCCGCCGCGTCCGGCTGCCGCTGGTCGATCGCGAGGTCCCCGTCGTCACCGATGCCTTCGTCGATCGCGACTTCGGAACCGGCGCGGTGAAGCTCACGCCGGCCCACGACCCGAACGACTTCGAAGCGGGCCGCCGGCTGGGGCTGCCGTCGATCAATCTGTTGCACCCCGACGGACGCCTCAACGACAACGCCGGTCTGTATGCCGGCCTCGACATCGCCGAGGCGCGCAAACGCGTCGTCGCCGATCTCGAGCGCGACGGTCTGTTGCTGGGTGTCCGCGACCATCCGCACGAAGTCCCGCACTGCGACCGCTGCGACACGCTGGTGCAGCCGCTGCTCTCCGAGCAGTGGTTCGTGCGCATGGAGCCGCTGGCGCGACCCGCGATCGACGCGGTGCGCGACGGACGCATCCGCTTCCATCCGAAGACCTGGGAGAACACTTACTTCCACTGGCTCGAGAACATCCGCGACTGGGCCATCTCGCGGCAGCTCTGGTGGGGCCACCGGATTCCGGCGTGGAAGTGCGGCGCGTGCGAGGAATGGACCGTCGCCGTCGAAGATCCGGCGAAGTGCGCCCATTGCGGCAGCGACGAGCTGCGCCAGGAAGCCGACGTCCTCGATACCTGGTTCTCGAGCGCGCTGTGGCCGTTCTCGACGCTGGGCTGGCCCGACCACACCGATGAGCTGCGGCTCTTCTACCCGACGTCGGTGCTGTCGACCGCGTTCGACATCATCTTCTTCTGGGTCGCCCGGATGATCATGATGGGTCTGCATTTCCCGGGCGAGGTGCCATTCCGCGACGTCTACATCCATCCGCTGGTGCGGGACGAACAGGGCCGCAAGTTCTCGAAATCCAAGGGCATCGGCATCGATCCACTCGACGTGATGGACGTCTACGGGACGGATGCCTTGCGCTGGACGCTGACTTCGCTGGCCGCCCAGGGCCGCGATATCCGCTTCGGGATGAACGTGATGGAAGGCGGCCGCGCGTTCGTCACCAAGCTGTGGAACGCGGCGCGTTTCGCCGGCATGAACCTGGCGGACTGGGACGACGCCGCGGCAGCCGCGGACCGCGCGCCGTCGCTCTACGACCGCTGGATCCGGCACCGGATGGACCTCGCGATCGCCGAAGCCCACCGCGCTCTCGACGAGTTCCGCTTCAACGACGCGGCGCAGGCGCTCTACCGCTTCGTTTGGGGGGAGCTGTGCGACTGGTACATCGAGCTGGCGAAGCTCGCGCTCTCGCCGCCGGCTGCCGGCGAGGATCCCGGCGCCCGCGCGGCCGCGCGGCGCGCTGCCCAGGCCACGCTCGTCGATGTCCTGCGCGGCGCGCTGACGGCGCTGCATCCGTTCATGCCGTTCGTGACCGACGAGATCGCCACCTCGCTGCCGGACGCCGACGGCCGCTTCCTGATGGAGGGCCGCTATCCCTCGCCCGGCCCGGCACTCGGCGCCGAGGAAGCCGAGGAAATGGATCGCTTCGCCGAGATCGTGGGGAAGATCCGACAGGTGCGCGGGGAGCTGGATCTGCCGCCCTCGACACGGGTTCGCGTCGTGTTTCCGCCGGCTGCCGAAGCGATGGTCCGCCGTCACGAAGCGGCGCTCTGTGCCCTGCTGCGCGCCGGCGAGCCGCTCTTCTCGGAGGAACCGCCGCCGGCCACGGCGTCCGTGCTCTGGGTGGGTGAGTGGCAGGTCCGCGTGGAGCTCGACGACCCGAAGCTGCTCGAGGACGAGCTGCGACGGCTCGAGAAGGCGCTCGCCAAGCTCGACAAGGATCTCGCCTTCGTCGCCAAGAAGCTCGGCAATCCGAACTTCGCCGAGAAGGCCAAGCCCGAGGTCGTCGCCGCCGAACGCGAGAAACACGAGCGCTTCGAGCGCGAGCGCGAGACGCTCGGCGCGCGCCTCGCGCGCCTGCGGCGGGCGCTCGGAGAGCCGGGATGAAGGGGCCTCCGCTCCCGCCTCGCGCGAGCTGGGAGCCGCTCGTCGAGCGTGCGCTCGAGGAGGACCTCGGACCCGGCGACGCGACCTCGGAAGCGCTGGTGGCACCGGATGCCGAAGGCGCGGCCGTCGTCGAGGCCCGCGAGGCGCTCGTCGTCTGTGGCCTCCCGATCGCCGAAGCCGTGTTCGCCGCAGTCGACCCGGAGCTCGAGGTCGAGCGGACGTGGAACGAGGGCGAAGCCCGCGAGCGCGATCTCCCACTGCTCCGGATCCGCGGCCGTCTGCGCTCGATCCTGGCCGCCGAGCGCACGGCGCTGAACTTCCTGCAGCGGATGTCGGGCGTCGCCACCTGGACCCGGCGCTTCGTCCACACCGTCGACGGCACGGGCTGCCGCGTGCTCGACACGCGCAAGACGCTGCCCGGCTGGCGCGTGCTCGACAAATACGCGGCCGCCGTCGGAGGAGCCGCGAACCATCGGATGGGTCTCTACGACGCGGTGCTGATCAAGGACAACCACGCGGCCGCCGCCGGCGGCGTCGGTCCCGCGGTGCGCGCCGCCCGCGCGTCCGCGCGGCCCGCACTGCGCATCCAGGTCGAAGTGGAATCCGCCGCGCAGGCCGAGGAAGCGCTCGCCGCCGGTGCCGAGTGGCTGCTGCTCGACAACCGCGGTGTCGACGAGCTGCGCGCGCTGGCCGAACGGTTCCGCACGCGTGCCGTGCTCGAGGCCTCCGGCGGCGTCACGCTCGCCAACGTGCGCGCGATCGCCGAGACCGGCGTGCACTACGTGTCGGTCGGCGCGCTGACCCATTCGGCGCCCTCCGTCGACATCGCGCTCGAACTCACCGGGGTGGCTGCATGAAGGCAGGGCCGGCGCGCGTGCTCGAGGCGCTGCGCGGCGCCGGCGACACCGCTCTCTCCGGCGAGCAGTTGTCGACGCAGCTCGGCGTCTCCCGTGCCCAGATCTGGAAGGACGTCGAGGCGCTGCGCGGGCTCGGCTACACGATCGACGGCGCTGCGGGCGACGGCTACCGGATCGTCGCCGCGCCCGATCGCCTGTACCCGGAGGAGGTGCTGCCGCGACTCCACACGCGCTGGCTCGCGCGGCGCTTCGAATGGCTCGAGACGACCGACTCGACGAACCGCGTCGCCAGCGAACTCGCCCGGGCCGGCGCCCCGCACGGCACCACGGTCATCGCCGAGGGACAGACCGCCGGCCGCGGGCGGCTCGGGCGCAGCTTCTTCTCGCCGCCGGGGCTCAATCTGTACAGCTCGACGGTGCTCCGTCCGGCGCTCGACACCGCCCGCGCGCCGACGGCGATCCTCGCCGCCGCGGTCGCCGTCGCCGACACGGTGGCCGCCGCCGTCGGCGACGAAGACGCCGTGGCGATCAAGTGGCCCAACGACGTGCTGCTCGGCGGCCGAAAGACCAGTGGCATCCTGATGGAGATGGGCGCCGAGGCGACCCGGGTCCGCTTCCTCGTGCTCGGCATCGGGGTCAACCTGAACGTGTCGCGCGAGACCTTCCCGGACGAGTTTCGCAGCCTCGCGACCAGCCTCTCGAGCCATCTCGGCCGGCCGATCGATCGGGTGGCCTTCGCCGCGCGGCTCTACGATACCCTCGAAGCCGTGCTCGACCTCCACGCCGACGGCGGATTCGAAGCGGTCCGGCCGCGTTTCGAGGCGCGCTTCCCCATGCGCGGGAGCCGGGTCCGCGTGCTCGACGGCATCGGCGACGACCGCGCGACGGTCGTGGAGGGGCGCGCCGTCGACATCGACGGCGATGGCGCGCTGTGGATCGAGCGAGACGACGGCGGCCGCGAGCGCATCGTGGCCGGCGACGTGACGATCGCCAAGGCGGAGGGCACGTGACGGGGGCCAACGAACCGGTGCTGCTGGCGATCGACATCGGCAACACCAACGTGACGCTCGGCACCTTCGTCTACGGCGACGCCGAACCGGTGCTCGGCGAGCACTGGCGCCTCGCGACGCACCGCGGCCAGACTTCCGATGAGGTCGGCGTGGTGCTGCGAGCGCTCTTCGACCAGGCGGGGATCGACACGACCCGCGTCACCGAGGTGATCGTCTCGAGCGTGGTCCCACCGCTGCTGCCGATCTGGGAGCGCGTCTGTACGAAGCTCTTCGATCGCGAGCCGCTGGTCGTCGGGCCGGGCATTCGCACGGGGGTATCGGTGCGCACCGAGAACCCGCACGAAGTCGGCGCAGACCGGATCGTCAACTCCGTGGCGGCGTTCGAGTGGATGGGCGGCCCGGTGATCGCCGTCGACTTCGGCACCGCCACCACCTTCGACTGCGTGTCGGCCAAGGGCGAGTACCTGGGCGGCGCGATCTTTCCGGGCATGCTGATCGCGATGGAGGCGCTGTTCGAGCGCGCGGCGATGCTGCGGCGGATCGAGCTGGCGCCCCCCCGCTCGGTGATCGGCCGGACCACGGCCCAGGCCGTGCAGTCGGGCATGCTCTTCGGCTACGCCGGCATGGTCGACGCGATGGTCGAGCGGATCCGCGGCGAGCTGGGCGCCGACGCACGCGTGATCGCGACCGGCGGCCTGGCCGGCCGGATCGCGGGCGAGAGCCGTACGATCGAGCGCGTGGAGCCCTTCCTCACCCTCGAAGGCCTGCGCATGATCTTCGAACGCAACCGCAGTCCGCGCGGCGAGCCTCCGCGCAGGGAGAGGGAGAAGGCATGAAGGACGTCCCCGTCGCCGCCACCCGGAACTTCGCGCTGATCGGACACTCGGCCGACGGCAAGACCTCGCTCGGGGAAGCCATCCTGTTCCAGGCCGGCGCCATCCCGAGCCTGGGAAATGTGACGGCGGGCGCGTCGGTGTTGACGACGTTGCCCGAGGAGAAAGAACGTCAGGGCTCGACGATCAGCACGACGGTCTACGCGTTCGATCACGAGGGGCGTCACCTCACACTGCTCGACACGCCGGGCGACCCGAACTTCCAGAGCGATGGGCTCGTGGCCCTCCAAGCACTCGATGGCGCCGTGCTCGTGGTCTCGGCGGTGGACGGCGCGAAGGTCGGAACCGACCGGATGTTTCGCAGCGCCCGCGAGCTGGGCCTCGCCGTACTGGCCTTCGTCAACGGCATGGACCGCGAGCGCGCGGACTTCGACACCGCCGTGCTGTCGCTGGTCGACATCGGCGCGCGGCCCGTGCCGTTGGTGCTGCCGATCGGCGCCGGCGCAGAACTGTCCGGCGTCGTCGACCTGCTGACGATGAAGGTCTACGGCCTCGATCGCATCGGCGAGATTCCGGCGGAACTCGCCGGCGAAGCCGCCACCGCGCGCGCGCAGCTGGTCGAGGCGGTAGCCGAATGCGATGACGAGCTGATCGAGCACTATCTGGAATCCGGCGAGCTCTCCGAGAACGAGATGCGCCGGGGCCTCGTGGCCGGCGCGCGCGCCGGCAAACTATTGCCGGTGTTCGCCGGCTCGGCGACCCGGCCGATGGGGCTCGAGCCGCTGCTGCGGGCGTTGGAAGAGCTGCTGCCCTCCCCGTCCGAGGCGCGCCGCTGGGTCGGCAAGGAGATCGGCACTGGCGCCGAGCATGCCGTCGACGCCAGCCCGGACGAACCGTTCGCAGCGCGGGTGTTCAAGACCGTCATCGATCGCTATGCGGGATTGCTCTCGCTGTTCCGCGTCGTCTCCGGCACCGCGCACGCAGACCTCGCGATGGTGAACGCCACGAACGGCACGAAGCAGAAGCTCGGCAAGCTGCTCGTGCTGCGCGGACACGAGCACGTCGAGGTCCCGGAGGCAGGTCCGGGCGACATCGTCGCCGTGGCGAAGCTGAAAGACGTGCATACCGGGCACGCGCTCGCTGCCGACAAGGGAGGCGTAGAGCTCGCGCCGATCTCGATCCCGAAGGGAGTGCTCTCGTACGCGATCGCCGCGAAGTCGAAGGGCGACGAGGACAAGCTCTTCACGTCGCTCGATCGGCTCGTCGAGGAGGATCCGACGCTGCACGTGGATCGCGACCCCCACACCGGCGAGTTCCTGCTCACCGGCATGGGCGAACTCCACATCCGGATCGCCGCCGAGCGGCTGCAGCGCATGTTCGGGCTCGAGATCGATCTGCAGCGCCCCAAGGTCCCGTACCGCGAGACGATCACGAGGCCGGTCGAGAAGATCGAGGGGAAGCTGAAGAAACAGACCGGTGGCAAGGGGATGTACGGCGTCTGCTATCTCAGCGTCGAACCGGCACCCCGCGGGGCCGGGTTCGAGTTCCTCGACGAGATCGTCGGCGGCTCGATTCCCCGCAACCTGATCCCGGCGGTCGAGAAGGGCGTCCACGAGGCCCTTGCGCACGGACCGCTCGCGGGCTTCCCGGTCGTCGACGTCCGGGTCCGCTGCATCGACGGCAAACACCATCCAGTAGATTCGAATGAAATGGCTTTCAAGCTCGCGGGTTCGTTCGGGTTCAAGGCTGCCGCCGAACAGGCTCATCCGACCCTGCTCGAACCTTTGATGAGCGTCGAGGTCGCGACCCCGGATGCGCACATGGGCGACGTCATCGGCGACCTGAACAGCCGCCGCGGGCGCGTTCAATCGACCGATCAACGGGGCAGCACGTCGGTCATCAAGGCCCAGGTGCCCATGGCCGAAATGTTGGAGTACGCCAGCGTCCTCACCAGCCTCACGGGAGGTCAGGGCGCCTTCCACATGGCGTTCTCGCACTACGAGGAGGTTCCGGCCCAGCTCCGGGACAGGATCATCGACGAAGCCAAGGCGGCGGGCGCGCACGGATAGCGCGAACCCCGCCGACCACCGAGGGAGGGACGCCGGACGTGAGCGAGAAGCGGAAGATCCAGCTCACGCTCTCGCCGGAAGCCGAACGCTACGTCCGCCGCGATGCGCCGGTCGAGGTGCGGGCGATGGCGGCGGCGGGCGCCCTGCCCCTTCCGCCCGTCGAGCTACTCACTGTGCTGTTCGTGTTGGGTCACGACCCCGACGCGCAGGTGAAGGATCGCGCGCGGCAGAGTCTCGAGCGGCTGCCCGAGAGCGTGCTCGGCTCGGCGCTCGCCGGCCCGGCGAACCCCGTCGTGTTGTCGTACTGCGCGCAGACGTTCCGCGACCATCCGGAGCGGCTCGAGCGGATCGCCCTCAACCCCGCGGCCGACGACGCGACGGTCGCCTTCCTGGCGTCGCTGCCGCACAAGCGCGTCGTGGAGATCATCTCGAACAACCAGCAGCGGATGCTGCGCTGTCCGGAGATCGTCGAAGCCCTCGGACAGAACCCGTTCACCGGACGCGCCGTCATCGATCGCATCCTCGGCTTCCTCGGGCTCGAGCGGCACGCCCACGAAGGGCCGCCCGAGGAAGAGTTCGAGCAGGACTCGCTGGCGGCGCCGGAGCCCGTCACCGACGAGGCTGCGCGCGCCGTGCTGGCCGCCGTGCTCGGCGAAGACGTCTCCCAGTTTGCGCCGGAACTCATCGAGGACGACGTCCGACTCGACGAGGACAAGACGCGCAGCCTCCATGCGCTGATGCAGAAGATGTCCATCTTCGAGAAGGTGAAGCTGGCCCGGGTCGGCAACGGCGAGGCGCGCTCGCTGCTGGTCCGGGATCGCAACAAGCTGGTGGCGGCGGCCGCGATCCGCAGTCCCAAGGTGCAGGAGCAGGAAATCCTCGCCTTCGCCAAGGCGCGCAACCTCAGCGACGAGGTGCTGCGGATCATCGCGAGCAGCCGCGAGTGGACCCGGAGCTACGCGGTGAAGCTCGCGCTCGCGTCCAACCCGAAGTGCCCCCCCCAGTGGTCGATGCGTTTCCTCGGCCACCTGCACGAACGCGATCTGCGCGCCATCATGAGGAGCCGAGAGGTGCCGGCGGTGATCTCGACGCAGGCCCGGCGGATGCTTCAGAAGAAGGAGAAGTAGACGATGGCGGAAGCGCGTGGGAACGGGGGCGGCAGCCCGGAAACGGCGACCCCTCGGGTCGTCGATGCGCGGATCGTCTACTGGGGCATCGAGGGCGCCGGCACGTCGACGAATCTGCGCGTGATCCACGCCAAGCTGCGTCCGGATCACCGCGGCAACCTCGAGCGGATTCCGACGCGCCTCGACCCGACGGTGGCCTACGACCGACTCCCGATCGAGCTCGGCGAGATCGCCGGCATCCGCACGCGGATCCAGATCGTCGCCGTGCCCGGAGAGAGCGAGCACGCGCCCACCCGCAAGGGGCTGCTCGACCGTGCCGACGGCATCGTCTTCGTCGTCGACGCGCGCCGCGAGCGCATCGACGAAAACGTCGCGGCGCTCGCCGAGCTGCGCAGCGCGCTCGCCGCCTACGGCCGGAGCCTCGAGACGGTTCCGCTGGTCGTCCAGTACAACAAGCACGACCTGTCCGAACCGTATGTACTCGAGGAGCTGTACCGGAAGCTCGACGTGCACGGCGCCGCCGCGTTCGAAGCGGTTGCGGCCGAAGGCGTCGGAGTGCTCCAGACGCTGACCACGATCTCGAAGCGCGTCGTGCGGACGCTGCGAGACGGCCGCGCGGCAGTCGCCGCGGCGGATGCGCCCGATCCGAGCGCCGTCGCGGCGCGCAGCCTCGTGCCGCCTGCGCCGGTCCCGCCGATCCCGCCGGTCCGCGAGCCGGCGATGGCGGCGGCGGCCCCCGAACTTCGCCCGGAACTCCCGGACCTCGAGGCCGCGGCGCTGGCAGCCGACGACGACTTCGACGAGAACGACGAAGCCGTGAGCCACGCCGCGGGCTTGCTCGACGCCTCCTGGCCGGACGTCGCCGCGGGCTACGCCGAAGAGCCACACCGGGAGGCAAGCTCCGATGAGCTCCCGAGCGGCGCCTTCGAGGGCACGACACCGCACCGCGTCGCGAAGAACTCTTGGCGGCTGGTCTCGGCAGACCCGCCCACGCTTCGGGGCGCCCGTGGCCTCATCCTTCCGGTCGTACTCGCGGACCCGGACGGGCGCGAACTCCGTCTGCGCGTCGCGATCGAAGTCGACCTCCTCCTCGACGATTGACCGGGCGCCCGGCGGGACGTTGCGCGCGTTTCGATCCATCCCGCCCCGTCGCGAGTGAGGAGCCCATGCACAAACGCATCGCTGTGTATGGCGCAACCGACGCAGCGCTGGAGCTGCTGCCGGCGCTGGCACGCCGCGGGGACCTCGCTCTGGCCATCGTCTACGAGCGCGAGGCGCGAGCACTGCGCCGGCGTCTCGCGCTGATCGAACCCGGCGCCGCACGGCTACTGCAAGCCGTGCTCACGGACGACCTGGAAGCCTTCGCCAGGACCTCCGCGGTCGCCTTCTGGATCGACGGCGGCCTCCGACCCGCGCTGCGCGAGCAAGTGCCGGCGCTGACCGCCATCCCGGAAAGCGAGGTGCTCTCCGCGACGGCGGCGAGCCAGCGACTGGGCCTCGTGCCGTCCGCGTGGCGGGAGCCGGCCGCACCCGCGAGACGACGCGATTCACCGTCCCCGGCTCTCTGCCCCGCGGCGTTCGACCCCTGCGTCGACGCGGCGATCGGCACGCGGCAGCCCTTCGTGCTGCTGCGCTGCGCCGGAGTGACCCCGGGCGATCGCGCTGCCGATGCCGACTCGGTCCGCATCGCGATCCGCGACCGCGTCGCCGCCTCTCTGCGCGCGGCGGTGACAACCGACGACGCGCTCGCCGACGTCGCAGAAGTCGCCGACGGGTCCGTCTTCGCGCTCTGGATCCATCCGCACGGCGCTCCCGCCGAGCGCCGCGTCGCGCAGGCGCGCGCGGCGGCAGAGGCCATCGCCGAGACGCTGCGAGACGCATCGCCACGGCCCGCTCTGGCGATCGGCTACGCGCTGTATCCCGAAGACGGAGCCGATCGCCAGACGCTCCTGGCGCGGGCCGGCATACCGCGGATCCGCATGCTCTGACGTGCGGATACGGCTGGTCGGGTCACCTCCCGAGCACGTCCTCGAGCGCGCGGAACGGCAGCTCGTGGGCCTCGGCGACACCGTCGCAGACCAGCGCCCCGTCCCACGTGTTGACGCCGAGTGCCAGGCTCGGATCGCCCCGCACGGCCCCTTCGACGCCCTGCTCCGCCATCTGCTCGAGATACGGCAGCGTGACGTTGGTGAGCGCGAACGTCGACGTGCGCGGCACGGCAGCCGGCAGGTTGGCGACCCCGTAGTGGATCACCTCGTGGACCGTGTAGGTCGGCGCCGAGTGCGTCGTCGGGCGGATCGTTTCGATGCATCCCCCCTGGTCCACCGCCACGTCGGCGATCACCGAGCCCGGCGCCATCGATTCCACCATCTTCGCGCTGACGACGCGCGGCGCGCGCCGACCGCGCAGGTACACCGCGCCGACCAGCAGATCGCTCTCGGCGACGGCGCGCTCCACGTTGCTGCGGTTCGAGAACAGCGTCGAGAGCTCGCCGTGAAAGAGGTCGTAGAGGTAGGTGAGCCGGCGCAGGTCCACGTCCAGCACGGTGACCTCGGCCCCCAGAGCGTGCGCGACGCGGGCGGCGTTGATGCCGACGATGCCGGCGCCGATCACGGTCACCCGGCCGCGCGGAACCCCGGGAACGCCGCCGATCAGCAGGCCCTTCCCGCCGCGATCCTTCTGGAGCAGCGTGACGCCCACCTGGATCGCCAAGCGCCCGGCGACTTCGCTCATCGGAGCGAGGACCGGGAACGTGCCATCGGGCGACTGGACGGTCTCGTAGGCGATGGCCCGGACGCCGGCGGCCAGCAGGGCCTCCGTGAGGGCGCGATCGGGCGCGAGGTGCAGGTACGCGAATAGCGTCTGCCCGAACCGCAGCCGCTCGACTTCGCCGGCGTTCGGCTCCTTCACTTTCACGACGAGGTCCGGAGCACTCCAGGCGTCCGCGATCTCAACCAGGTTTGCCCCGGCGCGGGCGTAGTCCTCGTCGGCGAAGCCGCTGCCGAGGCCCGCGCCGCGCTCGACGAGCACCGCGTGCCCCTCGCCGACGAGCTGTCGCGCCCCGTCCGGGGTCAGCCCGACCCGGTACTCGCGGTCCTTGGTCTCTTTCGGGACGCCGATCTTCATTTCCGGGCTCTCAGCTCCCTCTCAGCTCCGGTAGGCGGCGATCAGGATCTCCGCGATCTCCGGCCGCAGGATCCGCGGGTCCGGCTTCTCGCCCTTCACGAGCTGCTCGCGCACCTTGGTGCCGCTGATCGCGTACGGCTTCTCTTCGGGATGGTGATCGGTGAGATCGACACGGCCGATCGACTCGTAGTAGGCGGCGAAGCCGATCTTGCACGGACGAATGTGGAGCTCGCCGCGCAGCTCTTCGAAAACCTGCTGCGCGTCGAAGTCACCCCAGATGGGGGAGCCGTCGTCGAACGGCGCGTCGGCATGCTTGCGGCCGATCACCAGATCCGTGAAGCCGTGGTTCTGCCGATAGATCGCGTGCATGATCGCTTCGTTCGGGCCGCCGTAGAACATCTTCATGTCGAGCGCGATTACTTCGAAGATCTCGTTCAGGTCGTAGCCGACCGACTTCCAGAGCGCCTCGTCCTTGTCGCCATCGCCGAGCAGCTTGTCGTCGTGCAGCGTTCGGTAGCAACGCATCCGGACGGCAGCCGGCACGTCGTCTCCCTTCAGCTCCCCGACCAACGGCATCAGCACCACGCCGGCGAAGTGCCCCTCGCGCGTCAGCCGCTCGATGCCCGCCACCAGC
>CAYOHN010000018.1:0-24545 GCA_964403735.1 uncultured Spirochaetales bacterium
CGCCTTCTCAAGGAACTCCCGCTGGCGCGGCTCCACCGGCCCGAGAAACCCTCCGCAGGATCACCAGGGCCACCGCCACCAACAGGCCCGCGGAGAAGATCCGAAACAATCCGGGATCGAGGCCGGCGCTGACGAGCAGCCCGCTCAGCAGCGTCCCGGCCAGCGCGAACGAGAGCCCGAGTCCCGCCGCCAGCCACCACGGCCCGCTGCGACCGCCGGTAGCTGCCGAGGACATGACCACCGGCACCAGCGGCCAGACGCAGGGCGAGAGGATGCCGAGTGCACCAGCAGCGACCGCCAGCGGCACCGAAGCCGCGTCGAGCGTCACAGCGCCGCGATGCTCCGGTCGAGCGCCGAGAAGATGACGTCGCGACGCATCTCTGCGACGCTCCGCCAGATTTCCCGATCGCCCTGGAACAGGATCAGGGTCGATTGAGACGGCGCGCGGAGCGCCGCCACGCTCTGCTTCTGCTCGTCGAAGTCCACCTGCAGGATGTGCAGCGGAGCCTGCGGATTGCGCTCCTGGTATTCCGCCAGGATCTCGCCCTGGATCACGCAGGTTCCGCACCAGGACGCGGCGACGTCGATCAGGACCAGGGCTCCGCTCTGTTGCAGCTCGGCGAAGCGCACGTCCGAGTACGGCTCGTGCGAAGCCTGCGCGCGCGGTGTGCAACTGGCGGCGCCGAACAGCAAGAAGGCCGGAAGCAGCACGACGCTCGCCGCGCGCGCCGTTGAGTGGTTCGGGTGCGACGAAATCGCAAGTCGGGACGGATGCATGGACTTCACTCCTCACGTTCGGCCGCGACGAGATCGCCGTCGTCGGCGCGACCCGGCCGGGGAGATACGTCTCGCCCCGCGCTCCGGTTACTCCGGCGTCTCGTGAGACGGGCGTCTCTCTCCGAGGATCGGCGACCGCACGCCGCGGAGGGACAGCCAACGCAGGGAGGCTCGGGCCAGTTCTGGTTCCGGTCCGCCGCGCTCCGCGACCGCGCGCAGCACCGGCAGGGTTCGCTCGCTGCCGACGAAGGCCAGCGTGGCGATCGCGAGGAGCCATCGCTTGCCGCTGCGCCGGTGGTCGCTCATGGCGTCGCCACGACTCGTGCGGCGTCGCGGAATGCCCGGGCCCGCTGCGGGCTCGACGCGACGACGGCGACGCGTTCGTGCGGTCCGGCGAATGCGCACAGGCTCTCGCCATCGAGCTCTCGGCACGCCGCGGCGGTCCCCGCATCGTCGCCGCGGCTCGGGAACACGAATACCGAGATCGCCTCTCCGGCCCGCACGTACTGGAGGTAGGCGGCGCGCTTGCCGGCGATCGAACACGCGTGGCCGCCGCGCAGCTCGGCGCCCTCGACCGCGCGCACCTGCACGGCGAACGGGAGGCGGGCAGCGAGCTCGCGAGCCACCTCGTCCGCGTTCGACGACGGCACGGCGAGCGCCGTTCCGCCCGACACGAGCTTGTGATGATCGGCCAGCAGCAGCCGCTCGGCGGGCAGCTCGGAGCGCGGCAGCAGCAACAAGAGGCTCGCGGCCGCCGCGGCGAGGACGGTGGCCGCCGCCGCCCGGCCGAAGCGGCGGCTCCGGCGCGGCGACAGCGATTCGATGCGCCGGGCCAGCGACTGTGGCGCGCGCTCGCGTCCGAGACACGCGGAAATCCCGGTCGACAGCTCCCCGAGCCGCCGGTGCCAGGCCTGGCAGCCGAGACAGGTGTCGAGGTGGCGCCGCAGCGCCAGCTCTTCGTCGGCGCCGAGTTCGCCGTCGAGCAGCGCCGACAGCTCTTCCGGACGGCCGTGGCACTCAGTCGTCATCGCGTCCTCCTGCAAGGGTGCGCAGCTGCTGCGGCTCGCTCTCTCCGAGCCCCGCGATCAGGCGCATGCGCAACCGGGCGAGCCGCGAGCGCACGGTGCCGATCGGGACCAGCCGCCGCGTCCGTCGCAGCTCGTCGATGTGGCTGTTGCGCAGGATGCGCAGCAACCAGGCCCGACACGCGGCCGGGTCACGCAGCGTCGTCCAGCGTTCGAACGCGATCCTGCACGTCTCCTGCACGAGATCCTCGGCGCGATCGGGCCGGCCCGTCATCCGCACGGCCGCCCCGTAGAGCAGATCGAGGTGGCTCGTGACCAGGCGCCGGAAACTCGACTCGCGCATGGCTCCCGGTTCCTTTCGCCGTCTGCCTGTCTGGAGAGACGGACGACGGGGTCGCGAAGTTCCCCCGATCCCCTCCGGGGCTGCCCCCCGGTCCCTCCGGGCCCGCAAATGGAACCCGATCGCGTCTGATCCGTCTCTTGGAGGACGGGTCCGCCGCCGGAACCCGGAGGGGGCTGCTTTGGCTCGGGTCTCGCGCGGATTCCAAGCTCGCTGGCCGCGGAGGCGAACCGCCCTGGCGGGAGCCGCCGTCGTCGCGGGGCTCGCCGGTGCGTGGTGGCTCGAGCGCTCGCCGCTGGCTGCGGAGGGCGACCCGCCGGCGGCCGCGCCCGCCGCGGCGAGCGCGCCCGTGAGCGCGTATCCGCGTCCTGGTCCCGGTCTCAACCTGCTCGCTGCCGAGGCCAGCCCTTATCTCCAGCTCCACGCCCGCAATCCGACCGAGTGGTATCCGTGGGGCGAGGCTGCCTTCGAGCGCGCGCGCCGCGAGGACAAGCTGGTGTTTCTCTCGGTGGGCTACACGACCTGCTACTGGTGCCACGTGATGGAGCGCCAGGTCTTCTCGGACCCGGGGATCGCCGCGCAGCTCGCGAAGGATTTCATCGCCATCAAGGTGGACCGCGAGGAGCGGCCCGACGTCGACGAGATCTACATGCAGGCCACCCACCTGCTGACGGGATCCGGCGGCTGGCCGAACTCCGTGTTCCTCACTCCGGACGGCAAGCCGATCTTTGCCGGCACCTACTTCCCTCCCGAGGATGCCCACGGACGGCCCGGCTTTCCCCGCGTACTCGCGGGCCTCGTCGATGTGTGGCGAGGCGAACGCGAAAAGGTCGAGCGCGTCGCCGCCCAGGTGGCCGACGAGATCGCGCGGATCGCGGATCTGGGAGCAGTCGGCGGTACGCCGCCGGCGCCAGAGGTCTCGCTGCGCGCCGCGCTGGATGCACTGGAACAGAGCTACGAGCCCGAACACGGTGGCTTCGCGCAGCGCACCAAGTTCCCCCGGCCGCCGGCCCTCGAGCTGTTGCTGACGGCGCTCGAGAGCGAGTCGAATCCGAAACTCCTCGGCATGCTCGTGCGTACGCTCGACGAGATGGCATTCGGCGGCATCCACGATCACCTGGCCGGCGGCTTCCACCGCTACGCGACGGAGCCGACCTGGTCGATCCCGCACTTCGAGAAGATGCTGTACGACAATGCCCAGCTGCTCGGCATCTACGCGCGCGCCTACACGCTCACCGGACGGCCGCTGTATCGCGACGTGGTGACACGCACGATGGCCTATCTCGAGCGCGAGATGAGTCATCCGGAGGGCGGTTTCTTCGCGGCGCAGGACGCCCAGGTGGACGGAGTGGAAGGAGCGTCGTACGTCTGGACACGCGAAGAGATCCGCGCGGTCCTCGGCGAGCGCGCGGACGCGTTCCTCGACGTCTATGAAGTGGCGCCGATGCGCGAGCATCCGGGAGCGGGCGTGCTGCGCGTCGGCTTGCCGCTCGCTCCGAAGCTCGCCGGGCCCGACGCGGCGAACGCGTCGGAGCTCCTGCAGCGGTTCGCGCCGGACCGCGCGCAGCTCCTCGCACGCCGCGCGCAGCGCCCGCAGCCGCTGCGCGACGACAAGGTTCTCGTGGCCTGGAATGCGCTGGCGATCCGCGGCCTGCTGAGCGCGTCGGCCGCCCTGGGCGATCCCGCTCCCCGCGAGCGGGCTGAGCGAGCGGCGCGCTTCCTGCTGGCGCGCCTGCGGACGGACGACGGCGCGCTCGGCCGGGCGTACATCGCGGGCCAGGTCCGGGAGGAAGGCGTTCTCGACGACTACGCCTTCCTGGCGGATGCCCTCTTCGATCTGTACCGGGCCACCGGGAACGCCGCCTGGCTCGGCGAGTCGCGCGCGATCGCGGACCAGATGCTCACGCGCTTCTCGGATCCCGAGGGGTACGGCTTGTTCCTGACGCCCGCGCACTCGACGCTGCTGGTGCGGCCCAAGCCGTTCGACGACAACGAGCTGCCGTCCGGCAATGCGGCCGCGTATCGCGTGCTGGCAGCGCTCGCGTCGGAGACCGGAGAGGCGCGCTACCGAGCCGCGGCGGACGACATCGCGATGGCGGCGGCGCCGCTGCTCGAGCGCGCACCGTCGTCGCTCGGTGTCCTGGTGGCAGCGCGCGTCGCAGACGCCGCCCGGAGCCCGTCGCTCGCCGCAGCGGCGCCCGCGGCTTCGCCAGGGAGCGACGAGACCGGGGCCGAAGCGAAGCGGGAACGTTTCCGGATGCCGAGCAGCGCCGATCACGTGCGCGCCTCGCTGATCGTCGACAGCGCGCCGTCGCGTCGGCTGCTCGTGCGTCTCGCCGTCGACGACGGTTGGCATGTGAACGCGCACCCCGCGTCGCTGCCGTTCCTGATTCCGACGACGGTCGAGCCCGCCGGCGCGGACGGCACTCGGAAGCTGTCCGTCGAGTACCCGGCGGGCCATGCGCTGCGTCCCGCCTTCGCGCCCGAAGCGATCCAGGTCTACGAGGGAGCCGTCGAACTCCCGGTGTCGCTGGCGGGCCCCGATCCCGCCCCGGAACGCATCGCCGTTCGCTTCCAGGCCTGCGACCACCAGATCTGTTTGCCGCCGAGCCGCATCGAGCTGGCGCTCGACGGAGCCGCGCCGTGATCCCCGACATCGCGACGCTGCGCGAGGCGGCGGGACTCCCCGGGTTGCTCGGCGCGGCCTATCTCGGCGGGCTCCTGTTGAGTCTCACGCCGTGCGTCTATCCGATGATCCCGGTGACGGTCGCGGCGTTCGGCGCGCGCACGCTGTCGCGTCCGCGCGCGCTGGTTCACGGCGTCCTCTACGTGATCGGCATCGCCGTCACCTATGCGAGCCTCGGCGCCTGGGCCGCCGCGACGGGCCGGATCTTCGGCGCGTCGCTGGCGGATCCGCTCGTCGCAGGCGCGTTCGCGCTGGCGCTCGGCGGCTTTGCCGTCGCGAGCTTCGGCTGGTGGCCCGCGCTCGAACGGATGTTGTCGCAGACTCCCCGCTTCGCGCTGCGGATCGGCGGCGGGTCGCCGGGCGGCGCGCTCGCGATGGGTCTCGTGGCGGGCATCGTCTTCGCGCCCTGCGTCGGTCCGTTCGTCGCCGGCGTCCTCACGTATGTCGCCTCGACCGGCGACGTGCCCCTCGGTGCGTCGCTTCTGGGTGTCGTCGCGGTCGGAATGGGCACGCCGTTCCTCGTGCTCGCGATGACGGCGAGCGAGCTGCGCCGGCTGCCGCGCGCCGGGGCGCTGCCCGAGGTAGCGCGCTTCGCGCTCGGCCTGTTGCTGCTCGCCGCTGCGCTCTACTTCGCCCGGCTGGCGCTGCCGCCTCCGCTCTTCGGCGGGCTGCTCGTCGTGGTGTTTGCCGGCCTCGGCTTCGAGCGGCTGGTGCGCGGCCAGCGCAGCGGCTCGATCGGTTGGCGCGTCGTCGGTGCGACGGGGTTGCTACTGGCGATGGCCCTCACCGGGTATCGCTTCGGCCCCGCAGCCCCGGCGGAACCGCTCACCTGGCGCAGCGACGTCGATGTGGCGCTCGCCGACGCCCGCGCCGCGGGCCGCTTCGCCGTCGTGGATTTCACCGCCGATTGGTGTCTCGCCTGTCACGAGCTCGACCGGCTGACGTTCCGCGATCCCGCCGTCGCACGCCTGCTGGCCCGCGCGGTCCGCATCCGCATCGATGCGACCCGCACGACCGAGACCGTGGAGGCGCTGTTCGCGCGCTTCGGCGTCTACGGGCTGCCGGCGGTCGTCGTGCTCGACCCGGACGGCCGGATCGTCGAGGACGCGCGCATCGCCTCGTTCATCGGTCCCGAGGAGGCCGTGCGACTGCTCGAGCGGGCGGGGCTGAGCGGCGACGAAGAGGCCTCCGCGGCGGCTGCACGACCGCAACCCGGATGATCAGCCGAAGGAGGAATCGACAGGATCCATGGAACCGGAAACGAGGTGCCCACGCCGGTCGCCCGGCACGCCGCGAGCGTCGTGCTGGCCCTGACCGCGGCGCTGGCGATCGCATGCACGGACCATTCCGGGCACAGCCATGGCGCGGTCTCGGAGGAAGCCGTGCGCAGTGCGATCCAGGCCCATATCGACGCCGCGGACAGGACGCTCGAGGTCGAGGACCCGACCCGCGGCGGCGCCGCGGTGACGCTCTCCTTCGACCACGTACACGAGCGCGTGAAGGACACGACCGGCGGTCGCCAGCTCGCCTGTGTCGATTTCCAGGCGGCCGACGGGCGCGTCTACGACGTCGACTACTACGTCCGCGCGGGGGAGGACGGCGGAGAGCCGGTCGTCGAGGACGTCGTGCTGCACAACGTCGAGGGCGAGAGCGTGCTCGCGCCGGAGCGGCAACAGGAGCTGGACCGAGCGGGGGGCTGAGGAGAGATCGTTGCTGGTGATCGCGAACTCCGAGTCGCGATCCCAGCACGCCTGGGATCGCGATCACCGGCGTGCGCGCGCGCGACGCATGACGCATGAGCGGCGAAGAGCCGCTCGAGGATCCGCGTCGAAGCGTCGTGGCGAGATATCGCTACGACGCTTCGCGCAGACGCCACAGACACGGGGTTCTCCGCTGGCGTCGTGGCCGGTGCCTCAGATGGCGCGCGCGCGGCGTCGCACCGTCAGGGCGCCGAGGCCCGCTGCGAGCAGCAGCGCGGTTCCGGGCTCCGGGACGATCGTCTGGGTGACGCGCCCGCTGAGTCCGACGCCACCGTTGTCGCTCAATCCGAAGGCTACGACGACGGTCATCACGTCGAAGCCACCGCCGGAGAGCAGGATCTGACTCGTCGCGGTGTCGAGATCGAGCACGGTCGCGCCCGCGCCCGCTGCCAGAACGTCTCCGATGTCCACGCCCTTGTCGATGCTCGCGAACGGCGCGAAGCGGATATCCTGGGAGTCCATGATGAGCCCGCCGCCGAGCGTCGGGAAGAGCGTGACGCCGCTCTCGGAAGGGGCAGTCAGCGTCTGGCCGAGCACGGCCTCGGTATCGATCAGGCCGGTCAGTCCGGCGAGCGGGAGGCTGAAGGAGAAGGCGAAGGTCTTGGTTCCGCCCGACGTGTTGGTGGCGCCTACTCCGAAGATGATCTCCGGGTCGACGTTGCCTCCGATGCTGTCGATCTGGATGCTGAATCCCGCCCCGGACACCTCGACGGGGTTCGCGAGGCTCACGTTCCCGAACTCGTCGATGTCATAGCCGCCCGACCCCACCTCCGATCCATCGACCGAGATCGACCAGCCGCAGGTCTCGGGTAGGCACTCGATCGGACCGGCCGCGGCCCGATCGGCCGATCCCAAGATCACAGTTCCGGATGCGACGAGCGCGAGCAAGAGCCTTACGACCCCGCCGCGGCGAATCCGAGTGACGACGGAAACGGCGGCACGACCTCCCGCGGCGCCTGCAAAGCTGATGATTCGGTCGGCAAACCGAAGATTCTCGAAACGATTCACAGCGATCTCCTCCCCAGGGACGAGAACACTATGGCCACCGTCTGCCGGCGCCGTCAATGCGAAAGGGCGCGTTTCTCGGGCCTTCCCGCAAAGGTCACGTCCCCGTTGCCGCGTCCTCGCTGCGCTGCCATCCGCGCCCGCGCCCTGCACTCCGCCGCGCCTTCTTCGCGAGCCCGGCACAGCGTCGGCTCGCCGCGGTGGGGTGTGCTTCGCGCCGCGTGCGATCGGCGGCCAGTTCTTCGGCCGACGGCGGCATCGTTTCGCGAATTCTCGCCACGGCATCCCGCACCGCGGCGATCTTCTCGGCGAGGACCGCTCTATCGACCACGGCCGGCCGCCTTCAGCGCGCCGCGCGTGAACAGCTCCTCGAAAGGCTGGAAGTCGAGGTATTCGAGAATCGCCCGGGCCTTGCGCCGCGCCAATGCCTCGGGATCGCGCACGACCAGCGCGCGTCCGTCGCGGAAGACCCGATAGGCAAGCGACGGCGACGCCTCGCCGAGCAGGACCAGATCGACCGGGCGCCCCGCAACCTCGGTGAGGCGTCCGCTCAGGGCCCCGAGCGCGAGCAGGTCGAGGGTCGCGTCACCTACCAGTCCGATCGCCACGTCGAGGTCGGAGTGCGGACCCGCTCGACCGCGCGCGACGGACCCGAACGCGATCGCATAGGCGATCCGCAAATCGGCCGCGAGGAGTTCCCGGACGGCATCGAGCACAAATCGATCCTAGCTCACGTCACTCCTCACCGCGGTGCTACATCCAGGCCAACGCGCGCGCGAGGATCGGAGTGGCGCTCTCCGTTGCACAGGCGCCGTGGGCCACGAGCAACCGATCGGGCTTCCAGGCGAGGACGCGCTCGCGGGCGGCACGCGCCGGCCGACGACGCCAACAAGTCGCGCGCCACTCGCGCGGCGTACTGCCCCGCTCGCCCACGAGACCATCGAGGCGCAGGAGCCAGCCCCTCCATCCTGTCCAGTGCGCCGGGTCGGGGAAGCCGAAGAAGTCGACGCTCGGGCCGTCGGCGGTCCAGAGACGGGGACCGAACTCGCACAGCATACGGCCGAGCGTAGGGTCTCTACTCGGGCTTGGCCGCGCACCCGCCGCGGGCCTCGTGCACGGGACCTTCCGGCGGCAACGTCCGGATCGACGAGGGTGGCTACTGACTCCGGGACGGAGTCTCGTCCGGCGGAGCGAAGAAGTCGTCGTGCTCTTCGAAGCGCGAGTTGATCGACAGGTGCAGGAGGTCTCGCGTTCCGACGGCGAGCACGTAGTAGGGCGCTCCGAGCTGCCAGGGATGACACGAGATCGTGACCGGGAAGCCGTCGATCAGCGCCGGCGTCGTGCCCACCGGCAGGTTGCTGATCAGCACATCCACCTGCCGGCGGTAGTAATGCATCACCGGCTCGAAGAGCAGCTCGGGCAGGCGGCCCAGCGTGTAGGTCTGCGTCGAAACGGTTCCCCAGCGCAGCAGCGGGAAGCGGCTCTGCCGTTCGAGCTGGCGCACGATCCCGGGCACGCTGTCTCGCTCCACCTTGGCCGAGAGCACGCCGTAGCGGTTGCGTCCCGCGAGAAACGGGAAGAACACGATGAGTCCGGTGCAGAGGTAGGGCACGTCCGGGTGACGCGCGAAGATCCGCTCGAGCATCCACGCGGCCGAGACCAGGTTGAAGTTCGCGCCGAGCGCGTGTCTCTGCTCCCGGATCGGCGCGGTCGGCCAGAGCTGGACCTGACGGGTTTCCGCTCCTTGGCAACGTTGCTCGAGGACACCGCGCCAGGTGAGCCGTCGCAGGGTGGCCGGCAGCGCGAGCAGCTCCGGAAGAAATGGCGGAGGTGTCGGCATGTCCCGGTAGCCCACCAGCGGTGGGCTCGGATCGAAGGCCGAGCGGAAGGAGTCCCACAGCCCGACACCATCCGTCTGCACGTGGTTCCAGGTGATCCGTACGCGCCCGGGCTCGTTCCAGACGAGGCGCAGCCCGAGCCGGCCCGGCTCCTCGAGATCCTCGAGATCGACGGCTTCCTGGCGCCAGAGCTCGAAGCCGCGCCGGCCGGGCCGCGCGACTTCGTGGAAGAGACTGGTCGCGGGGTTCGCGTCGGCCACGAGCTTTGCGAGCCGCTCGCGGAAGACGGTTTTCACGTGCGCGTCGTCTTCCGGATCGAAGTGGAAGACGATGTCCATGTTGCACGCGTCCCAGTCCTCCTGGCAGAAGAGCGCCATGAAGCGATCTTCCTGCCCGGTGAGCCGTCGGCGCAGATAGTCGCGAGCCACCCACGTGCCCCCCCCGGCCGCCGCGGCCGCCGTGAGAGCCGGAACCCAGAACGGTTCGAACATGCGCGAACCCCCTGGCCCAAGCGTCGGCGCCGGTTGCGGCACGAGGGTGTCAATCCCGGGAAGGATGGTTGACGTCACCATGCACGGCCCGCGTCTGGCGTACTCGATGGCCCGCGAGGATCCAATCGGCTCGCACCACGCGCAGACCAGGGCGAGCAACAGGAATTGATTTCCTCCGGCGCACGCACCCGCGGCGTCTCGGTCGATGCGTACGCCCCGGCTTCGAGTCGAGGCGTGCGCGGAGGGAACGTCGCTGAACCCGCCGAGCGGAGTCAGCGGCGCCGATTGCCGCTCACGGCGAGACCTGCGAGGCCTGCGCCCAGCAGCAACAGCGTTCCCGGCTCCGGAACGACCGTGACGACGAAGCCGAGGTCGACGCCGAAGTCGGGATCCGCGTGACCGGCCGCCGTGCCGGTGTTCCAGTTGTTGCCCCACAAGAAGAGCTTCGTTCCGTCGAAGCTGTTGGCCGGACCGGCGAAGCTGTGGTCGAGAAAGTGGAAGGTTCCGAGCGATGTCGTCAGGAAGCCGCCAAAGGTGTCCGGCGCTGACACCGAGAAGTCGATGTCGCCGTCGGTGACGACGATGTCGGGAGCGCCGATGACGCCGAGCGTCCCGCTCAGGTCGAACAAGCGGTTGCCGTCGAGCTTCCCGCTGAGCGTACTGCCGTTGACGATCTCGAATGTCGTTCCATTCTGGCAGAACTCCACGCTCGCGATCTCGATGCAGTTCGAGGTTGCGTCGTGCAAGAAGCTGTAGTTGAAGCCACCGCTCGAACCGGACGACGTGTTCAGCGTGACGGGAACCGCCGACGCGAGAGCGGGTGCGAGTAACAGCACCGGAAGCAACAACAGTGACCTTCGCATGAAACCTCCGTGTCATGCATTCGGGTCTCTCCCGTCGCGAACTCTTCGCTTCGAGGAGCCCCTTCCCGCCCGCAGATTGACGGGTGCGAGTACCGATCCCGCGAACACGGGAAGGAGTGTGAGAGAAGGTCATGTCGATGATCCGTCGCCAAAACGTGTTAGTTGAAGATGCATGTCTACTCGAGTGGACGGCGTGAGCCGGAATCCGCTCGCTGTCTGCGCTCCGGTGGTCCGATCTCCGGTAGAAGCGGTGATTCTTGCGAACGCAAATTGGAAGGCCCAACTACACGGAATCTGGTGCGGCTTGGCGAAGAGGCGGACATCCGGGTAGGAGGGGAGCAGCACGGGGAGCAGACGCGATCGCATGAAGTTCTCCGCGGCGGCGAGCGGGATGGACCCGCCCCCGGAACGTTCACCTGAGCGAATTCACTACAGTCCGTGCGTGATCGACGGCGGACGGCAGGAAGCGGAAGACGCACCCCCGGACGACTCCCGGCGCGGCCTGCCCCTGCCGTGGGGCGGCGCGTGGGGGCTGCTTGCGATCGCAGTTCTGGCGCTGGCCGCGCGCCTCTTGCACCTGGAGGCGATCCAGGCGCTGTTCACGTTCTCCGAGCCCATCGTGGACGCGCTCTCCTACCACACGTGGGCGCAGCGGATTGCATCGGGCGACTGGTGGGGCGACCGCGTCTTCTACCAGGCGCCCGCCTACCCCTACTTCCTGGCGAGTGTCTACGCGAGCACGGGCGGAGGCTTGCGGGCGGCATACGCAGCGCAGGCCGCGCTGGGCGCGGGGGGCTGCGTGCTGCTCGCGATGGCCACGGCGGTTTTCCTCGGCCGCGCAGCAGGGACGGCCGCCGGGGGCCTGCTGGCCCTCTACCCACCCGCCATCTTCTTCGACGCGATCGTGCAGAAGGCCAGCCTGGCATCCTTCCTGCTCTGCCTGCTCCTGTTCGTGCTGGGGCTCTTCCAACACCGACCCGGGGCGGGCCGAGCGCTGGGAGCCGGCGCCGTGCTGGCGCTCCTGGCGCTCACCCGTGAGAACGCCCTCATCCTCGCGGCGGCGATCGGTCCATGGCTCCTGCTCGGCTTTCGCTTCCATCCTGCGCGGATGCGGGCGCGCTGGGCTGCAGCGTTCACGCTCGGGCTGCTCCTGCCGCTCCTCGCCGTCGCAGGCCGCAACCTCGCCGTCGGGGGAACGTTCGCGCCCACCACCTCCCAGCTCGGTCCCAACTTCTACATCGGCAACAACCCCGGCGCCCAGGGGATCTACGCCCCACTCGTCCCGGGGCGGGAGACGCCGGAGTACGAGGGCGCGGACGCAGCGCGGTTGGCCGAGGAGGCGCTGGGGCGCCAACTCAGCGCCGGCGAGGTCTCCCGCTACTGGCTGGAGCGATCCTTCGATTTCATCCGGACGCAGCCGGGAGCCTGGGCAGCCCTGCTGCTGCGCAAGGCCGTGCTCACCTTCCACCGCTTCGAGGTCCCCGACGCCGAGGATCTGTATCTCCACGCGGAGCACTCGCGCCTGCTTCGCTGGCTCTCCGTGCCACTTCACTTCGGCACGCTCCTCGGGCTCGCCGCGGCAGGCGCCGTGTTCGCCCGGCGGCGTCGGGCGCCGGCGGGACTACTGGCCGCGCTGGCCGGGGTGTTTGCCGCCTCGGTCGTGCTCACCTACGTGTTCGCCCGCTACCGCTACCCCCTCGTCCCGCTGCTCGTGCCCTTCGCCGGTCTGGGGGTGGCGGGCACCCTGGCTCAACTGCGCCGGGGCGAGATTTCGGCCCTCGTGGTCCCGGCGGCCGCCGGAGCCGTGGTCTACCTGGCCACTGGGCTTCCCATCGTGAACGAGGCCCCCATGCGGGCGACCTCCTTCTACAACCTCGGGGCCGTGCTGCTCGAGCGAGGCCGCACGGACGAGGCGGAGCAGTTCCTGCGGCGCGCCGAGGCCCTGTTTCCGGACAGCGCGCAGCTGCAGCTGCAGCTGGCATTGCTCCGTTGGGAGAGGGGGCGCCTCGGGGAGGCCGAGCAGCACCTCCGCCACGCCGTGTCGCTGGCGCCCCGGGACGCACAGGTGCACGCGTTCCTGGCCCGCGTGCTCGAGGAGCGCGGGCAGACCGACGCCGCGCGACGCCATCGCGCCAAGGCGCGGCAGCTCTCCGGGGCCGATCCCGCGACGGCGCCGCGCGGGAGCAAGCGGTGAGGGCATCGCGCGAGAGAGGGCTCTCCTCGCGCGACCTCGAGTCGGTCGTCCGCGACGAGGCCGGCCAGTCGATGCTCTCGCGGACGCCGGTCTCGGCGGTGACCGAACGACCGCGGACTCAGCGCGACCGCAGCCCGCCCGCCGCGTCGGCAGCCCGCCGGCGGCCGTACACGGCGAGGCCAGCCATGCCCGCGCCGATCAGCAGCAGCGATCCGGGCTCCGGCACGAAGGTCAGCGTCAGCCGGGAGAAAGTCGGCAAGTCGCCCGCCAGATTGGTGCGGATCAGCATCGGGCTGATGAAGGTGATCTTCCCGGCGCCGCCGACCAGCATGTTCGTCCCGGCCGCCGTCACGACCGCCGTCGGCTGTCCCGTCGCACCGGCGATCGTCGTGCTCGGGACCGTCACCATCACGGTTCCGGTCGTCCAGCCGGCACCGAAGACGGTGACGACGGTGCCGCCAATACCCTGCGTGTTGAACGTCGCACCGGGAAGGCCAGCGGGTGTGAACGGGAGGCTCACCACCGTCACGGCGCCGCCGTAGGCGATGACTTCCAAGGCCCCTTGGAGCCCGAGCGAGTTCACGGCGGTGCCGGCCCCCGGCGCGAGGGAACCAGTCTGGTTGCCGGCCAAGACCGCCTGCACACGCGTGACCGGCGGCGCGTTGGTGATGCCGATGAAGACCTCGGTACCGACGATCGCGCCGGTGCTCGTCGCCGTCACGTTGCCACCGTTGGTCGTGAAACCCTGGGTGATCGGGACTGAAACCTCGCTGAGATTTCCGATCGCGAGGCCGAACT
Organism: uncultured Spirochaetales bacterium; assembly: GCA_964403735.1. Taxonomy (GTDB): domain Bacteria; phylum Myxococcota_A; class UBA9160; order UBA9160; family PR03; genus CAADGG01. The sequence goes on from CAYOHN010000018.1 coordinate 13,778, forward strand.
CTCCACCCGCGAACGGACCCGCGCTGGCAGACCCGCCGAGCACCAGGGACGCCGCCGCCAACACCCACGAGAACCTGTCCATCAGCGCCACGACTGGCCTCCTTTTCGAGGGTCGTAGTTCCCAGGACCCGTCTTCGCGAAACCTGCCGGCCCTCGCGCGCCGAGCGATTCCGCCGCCGATTCCGCCGCCGATTCCACGAACCGGCTGCCGAGAGCGCTCGGTGAAAATTCATGCAAGATCCTCTCCGCAGATCGAGGACTTGCGCCGCGCCGGGAAAGCCCCCGGAATCGCGGAGGTTCGAGGCGAAACGGGGCCGAGGTCCTCCTCTCCGCCGGGGTGTTTCGTGGAAATGCTGCTCCACCAAGAGGGAAAGACTCTTCCCAGCTTGCTCCCCCCGTCGTGCTGACCGCGCGGCGAACCTCGGACTGCGCAACAGCGCGAGTGGGGGCGGGGCGCGGGCGCAACGCCTTCGCTCATCCGCCGCCCGATGCGAGCATCCCTTGGAAGAGGCCGCGGCCCTGGATCCGGGTCAGGGAAGACGGCTCAGCAGCAGTGCCGCGACGGTGCTGCACGGTGTAGAGCTGGGTCACTTCGCCGCGGTCGCTCGACCTCCACCGCCGTCGACGAGCAGCGCGAGGGCCGCACCCTCACGCTCGACGTCTGGTATCCCGTCGACCCGATCGACGATGCCGGCCCGTTCTCGGTCTACGACCTCATCTTTGCGGGAATCGAGTCCGAGGTGGCGCGCGCAGACGTGCCGGTGTCGCGGGACGGTCCGTTTCCGCTCATCGTCTTTTCCCACGGCAGCAACGGGATCCGCTTCCAGTCCTACTTCTTGATGGAGACGCTGGCCAGTCACGGTTTCGTCGTCGTGGCTCCGGATCACGCCGGCAATACCGCGATCGATCAGATTACCGGAACGGCGGATCCGTTCGCCGTCGTCGCGGTCGACCGACCGCTCGACGTCTTGTTCGTGATCGACGTCATGCTCTCGCGGAACAAGGATCCTCTGGACGCCTTCTACCGTCGGGTCGCACCCCATCGGATCGGAGTCACCGGGCATTCGTTCGGAGGGTCCACCGCGATGGCCATGGCGTCGGGCTACGGGATGATTCCGCCGGACCCCCGCGTCCGTGCGGTCGCTCCGATCTCTCCGGGGACGAGTCTCAGCGACGAGGAATTGCGGTCGATCCGGACGCCGCTGATGGTGCTCGGGGGCACCTCGGATATCAATTCGCCGATCGACCCGATCAACGTGCGCGTGTTCGAACTTCCGAAGGCCCGGCCCCGGTACCGGGTGGACATCGAGAAAGCCGGCCACAACTCGTTCACCAACATCTGCGATATTGGCGATGCGCTGGTCGGCGCGGGCCTGCCGCCCGATCAGGTCCCGTCCGTAATCGGGAATCTCGACCAGGCTTGTGCGCCCGAGCTGATCGGGATCGACGAAGCCCATGATCTGACGCGCTTCTACGCGGTCGCGTTCTTTCAGCGGCACGTCGCCGGGGATCCCCGGTACAGCCGCTTCCTGAACCGCGGCGCGGGTCGGAGCCGGGGCTTCCCGGTGACCTACTTCGAGGTGCCCGGCGCGGATCCGCCGTTCGGCTTTGGTGGGCACGGCCGACACCTCGGCAAGGGCAAGAACTAACGGTCACTGCCGCGTCGCGAGCGGGGGGGGGCGTGCTCGCCAGCCGGCTCGCGGTTCGTCAGGCAGATCCGCCGCAGCGCTCGCGGAAGGCCGTGGGTCCGAGAATCGTGGCGCCGCGGTGGCGGGCCCGGTCTGCGAGCTGTCGATCCGCCGTGACGACCACGATGCGGGTGGGATCCGGCGCGCGCCGGACCGCCGCCAGCAGCCAGTCGTCGGCCGATGCGGCAAAGACCACCTGGGGTCCCGGGCATTCCCGCGCTGGCTCGTCGGCGGGCCGCCGGCCGTCGAACACGACGACGATCTCCGCGCCGGGTGCCTCGAGCTGGCGGACCAGATCGACGACGCGCTCCCGCGCCTCGGCTCGCCACCAGTCCTTCCGATCCCGTCCGCGCAGCACCGCGGCGTGCAGCACGTTGAAGCCGTCGATGAGCCAGGCAACGGGCTCTTCGGACGGCGGCGCAGGCGTCGGTTCGGGTCCGTCGGTCACGAGCGAATGAGGATACGCTGCCGGCGCGGCTTCGGCTTCTCCTGGCTTCGCTCCGCCTCCCCATGCATAGGCACCCGCTCCGAGCGCGACGAACGCCACCATCACGGCGAGAGCGCCCAGGAATTCGCTGACGAATCGAGTCATCTCGTTGCCTCCTCCGGACACGACTCTGGGCGATGCGTGTGACGGAAGCGGTCACGCCACGAGCCGGCGCGTCCGGGTCGCTTGCAGGGATCCTCCGGGTTCCCTACCTCCGCCCGAAATGACCACTTCGCCGTCCGCCCAGCCGCCTGCGGGCTCCCTTCCGCGCACGACGCTCCGCGTCGGCCTGGTGCAGATGCGCTGCTCCGCCGACGCCGACGAGAACCTCGCCAAGGCGCTGGCCGGCATCGAAGACGCCGCGGCGCGCGGGGCCCGGCTCGTCGTGCTCCAGGAGCTGTTCCGGACGCCGTACTTCTGCCAGGCCGAGGAGCAGACGCGCTTCGATCTCGCCGAGTCGATCCCGGGGCCGACGACCGAGGCCGTCGCGAAGGTGGCGGCGGCGCGCGGCGTCAGCGTGGTGGCGTCGGTGTTCGAGCGGCGGGCGCCCGGTCTCTATCACAACACCGCCGTCGTGCTGGACGCCGACGGCACGACCGCCGGCATCTATCGCAAGATGCACATCCCGGACGATCCGCTCTACTTCGAGAAGTTCTACTTCACGCCCGGCGACCTCGGCTTCCGCGCAGTCGACACCCGCGCGGGCCGGATCGGCACGCTCGTATGTTGGGATCAATGGTTCCCGGAGGCCGCGCGGCTGACCGCGCTGGCGGGCGCGCAGGTGCTGACGTACCCGACCGCGATCGGCTGGGAGACCGGCGTGCGCCCGGAATGGGAAGCCGCCGAACACGATGCGTGGGAGACGGCGCAGCGCGCGCATGCCATTGCCAACGGCGTCTTCGTCGTGGCGGTCAATCGCGTCGGCGTCGAGGAGCGGCTGACGTTCTGGGGCCAGTCCTTCGTCGCCGATCCATTCGGCCGCGTGATCGCCCGCGCCTCGGCCGATCGCGAGGAGACGCTCGTCGTCGACTGCGACCTGTCGCAGATCGAGGAGGTCCGGCGCGGCTGGCCGTTCCTGCGCGATCGACGCATCGATGCGTATGGAGACCTGCTCCAGCGCTTTCGCTCCTGACGCCATGGAGACGCCGGCCGAGCAGGGCTACCGCTGGCCTGCAGAATGGGAGCCGCACCGGGCGACCTGGCTGTCCTGGCCGCACAACCTCGAGACGTGGCCGGACCACCTGCCCGCCGTACGCGCCACCTTCGCGACGATGGTGGCGGCGCTGGCGCCCCGCGAGGTGGTCGAGATCGGCGTCGCCGACGACGCGATGGAGGACGTCGCGCGGACGGCGATCCGGCGGGCGGGCTGGGATCCGGATCGCAACGTCCGATTCCACCACTGGCCGACCACCGACGCCTGGTGCCGCGATCACGGTCCGATCTTCGTGGTCATCCCCGATGGCGCTCGGGCGCTTCTCGATTTCCGCTTCGACAACTGGGGCCGCAAGTATCCCGGCTGGGATCTCGACGACGCCGTTCCGCGTCACATCGAACGAGTGCTCGGGTTGCCGAGTTTCGCGATCGACGTCGTCCTCGAGGGCGGTGCCATCGACGGAGACGGCCGCGGGACCGTCCTCACGACGGAAGCGTGTCTGCTGAACCCGAATCGGGGCCCGGGCCGGACGCGCGAGCGGATGGAAAGACTGCTGGCCGATCAGCTCGGCGCGCGCCGCGTGCTGTGGCTCGGCGATGGCATCGACGGCGACGACACCGATGGTCATGTGGACGACATCGCGCGCTTCGTCGCGCCGGGCGTCGTCGTGGCGGCAGTCTGCGACGATCCGGCCGACCCCAACCATGCACCGCTCGCAGAGAACTTGCGCCGGCTGCGGGCGATGCGCGATGCGCGCGATGCCGCGCTGACCGTCGTGCCGCTGCCGATGCCGGGACGCCTCGAGTGCGCCGGCCAGCGCAGCCCAGCAAGCCACGCGAACTTCTACCTGGCCAACAGCGTTGCGTTGGTTCCGATCTTTGGTGGGCCGAGCGACGAGGCGGCTCTGGCGATCCTTCGCGAGTTGCTCCCGGATCGAGACGTGATCGGGATCCCGTGTTCCGAACTCGTCTCGGGCTTCGGCGCGCTGCACTGCGTGACCCAACAGGAGCCTGCCGCCCAGCCATCCCGCACATCCGATCCGACGTAACAGTCTGGATTCGAGGAACCGGATCCTTTGCTTTCAAGGCGGGATCGGCTATTCCTCGCTTGTTCCCGAACACCCCAATGGGAGGCGACCAACGGCCGTGGTGGAAGCATTCCGGCACGATGTGATCGTCGTCGGCGGAGGCGCCGCCGGGCTTCGCGCCGCGATCGCCGCCGTCGAGGCAGACCCGCAGGTCACCGTGGCGCTCGTCTCCAAGGTGTACCCGATGCGCAGCCACACGGTGTCTGCGGAAGGGGGCGCGGCGGCCTACGTCGAAGGCAAGGGCGACAGCCTCGACAAGCATGCGTACGACACCGTCAAGGGTTCGGACTTCCTCGCCGACCAGGACAGCGTCGACTACTTCGTGGAGCAGGCGCCGCTCGAGCTGACCCGTCTCGAACATTGGGGCTGTCCGTGGAGTCGCAACGACGACGGCACCGTCGCGACGCGCCCGTTCGGCGGCATGGCGGTTCCGCGCACGTGGTTCGCGGCCGACAAGGTCGGCTTCCACATGCTGCATGCGTTGTTTCAACACTCCCTGCGCTTCGATCGCATCGTTCGCTACGACGAGCACTTCGTGACGAAGCTCCTGGTCGACGACGGGGCCGTGCGGGGCGTCGCCGCACTCGACATCCGGTCCGGCGCGATGCGGATGTTCCAGGGCCGCGCCGTCATCCTTGCGACCGGCGGCGCCGGCAAGTGCTTCCCGTTCACGACGAACGGCAACATCAAGACCGGCGATGGCATGTCGCTGGCGTACCGCGCCGGTGTCGGCCTCGAGGACATGGAGTTCGTCCAGTATCACCCGACGGGCCTGCCGGGCACCGGCATCCTGATCACCGAGGCCTCGCGCGGCGAGGGCGGCTACGTCCTCAACTCCGAAGGGGAACGCTTCCTGGTGACGCGCGACTACGGCGTCGGACAGAAGGCGGAGCTCGGGCCGCGCGACATGATCTCCCGCGCCGAGATCCTCGAGATCGAGGCCGGGCGCGGCATCAAGGGCCCGTACGGCGAGTACGTCCAGCTCGATCTCCGCCACCTCGGCGAAGGGAAGATCATGGCGAAGCTGCCGTTCGTCCGGGAGCTGGCGAAGATCTACGCCGGCGTCGATCCGGTCCACGAGCCGATCCCGATCCGGCCGGTCGTCCACTACGTGATGGGCGGCGTCGACACGGACGTGCGCGGCGCCACGCCGCTGCCCGGGCTGTACGCGGCAGGAGAGGTCGCCTGCGTGTCGATGAACGGCGCCAACCGGCTCGGCTCGAACTCGCTCACGGAGTGCCTCGTGTTCGGCGCGCGCGCCGGCATCGAGGCCGTCGCATACGGCCGCGATACGTCAGATGGCGACGAGAGCCGGCTGCGCGCTGCGGCGGAAGAAGAGGGCGCACGCATCGATGCCCTGCGCGGACGCAAGCGCGGCAGCGAGAAGATCGCCGCGCTGCGCGGCGAGATGCAGACGGCGATGGAGAGCGGCTGCGGCGTCTACCGCAAGCAGGATTCGATGCAGCAGACCGTGGCGGACATCGCTCGAATCAAGAGCCGCTATGGCGACATTGCGCTCGAAGACACCAGCAAGGTGTTCAACACGGAGATCATCGCGGCGCTCGAACTCGACGCGATGCTCGACGTGGCGCAAGCGATCGCCGTTTCGGCAGCGCATCGGACCGAGTCCCGCGGGGCCCACGCCTGCCACGACTTCCCGCACCGGAACGACCAGGAGTTCCTCTACCACTCGATGGTGTTCCACGACGAATCCGGACCGCGGCTCGGCAAGAAGCCCGTCACGATCACGCGGTTCCAGCCCGAGGAGCGCAAGTACTGATGCCCCCCGAAACCGGCGAACTGCGCAAGCGGACCTTCGTCGTGACGCGTTTCGATCCCGACAAGGACCAGGTTCCGAAGTCCCAGACCTACGAGGTCGCCTGCCGGCCGGACTGGAAGGTGCTCGACGCACTGAACCACATCAAGGACGAGATCGATCCGACGCTCTCGCATCGCTGGTCCTGCCGGATGGCGGTCTGCGGCAGCTGCGGCATGAACGTCAACGGGGAGCCCAAGCTCACCTGCAAGACGCGACTCGCGGACTATGGCGACGTCGTCGAGGTCGAGCCGCTCGCAAACTTTCCGATCATCCGCGATCTCGTGATCGAGATGGACGGCTTCATGGAGAAGTTCAGATCCGTCAAGCCGTGGATGATCGTCGCCAAGGAGAAGGCGGCGGAAGAGGGCCCGAACCGGCAATCGCCGGAGGAGCTGACGGCGTTCAAGCAGTTCAGCATGTGCATCAACTGCATGCTCTGCTACGCCGCATGCCCCGTGGTGGCCAAGGAACCGCACTTCCTCGGGCCGGCCGCGATCGCGCTCGGACACCGCTACAACATAGACTCGCGCGACGAGGGCGCCGCCGAGCGCAACGAGATCTTCCGCGGCGAGGGGACGGTGTTCCACTGCTCGTACGCCAACGAGTGCACCGAAGTCTGCCCGAAGAACGTCGACCCGGCCGCCGCGATCAACCAGGCCAAGCTGAACGCCGTGGTCGACTGGGCGACGTCGTTCGTCGTCAAGAGGAACGGCTAGATGTCGCGCGCATCCCATCCGCAGGCGATGACTCCGCACCGACCCGGCTCCACGCGCACGGCGCCTCCGCAGGTGCCCGATACGTTTTGGTCACAGCCGCGCATGAGAACCTATCTGCTGTTCGACGCGACCGGCATCCCGTACATGCTCGTCGGTCTGGCCGTGCTGCGCGTCGCGTTCGCGCTCGGTCGCGGACCGGAGGCGTGGCAGACGCTGCTGCAACAGTTCTCGCATCCGCTCTACTTGGCGTTCCACGGGCTCGTACTGCTCTCGGTGGTCTTCGTCGGCGTGCGCTTCTTTCGGTTGTTCCCGAAGGCGCAGCCGGCGAAGCTGGGCCCCGTGAAACCGCCCCCGCGTCCGGTGTTGCAGGCGGGGCTCTACGCCGCCTGGATCGGCGTCACGTTGGCTCTGCTCGTCGTGCTCGGAGGGCTCTGGCCGTGAAGACGCTTTTGCTCCGACTCGAACCGGTGATCTGGTTGCTGTTCGGTGCCGGGATCCTGGTCGGAACGATCCTGCTGCCCGCCTACCTGCTCACCGTCGCGCTCGGCGCGCCACTCGGGCTGCTGCCGGAGGGCGCACTGTCCTACGAGCGCGCCTATGCGATCGCGTCCCATCCGATCGGCCGCGTCCTGCTGCTGGCGCTGATCGCCCTGCCGCTCTGGAAGGGCGCCCACCACGTCCGCGCGCTGCTCGCCGACTGGCTCGGCCACGGACCGGACCCGGTGGTCGGCTCCCTGCTCTACGCCGTTGCCGCCGCCGGCAGCCTCGCGGGCATCTACGCCGTCCTGACGCTCTGAGTGGCGGGGACGGAACGAACGTCCCCGCTTCCGCCCGGATCCCCGGTGGGACTCCGCGGCCTTCTTGACGCCTTCAAGAGCGTGTTTACAAGTGCTGCTGTGCGACGCTTCGCGTCGATCTCCGAGGTCGGCGCCCCCGAGACGACGAGAAAAGGAGGACACGAATCATGGCTTTTCCCAGCATCTTCCGCGGACACCCGATCAGCTCCTTCGACGAGTCCGGGGATCCGGTTGGATCCTTGGAGCGCGCTCTCGAGAACCTCTGGCGCGGCACCGGCGCCCCGGCGACAGCCACGCCCGCGGGAGGCTTCGCCCCGCGCATCGATGTGGTCGAGCGCGCCGCCGAGTACCTCGTGACGGCCGAGCTGCCGGGTCTCGAGGAGAAGGACTTCCAACTCGAAGTCCACGGCAACGTCCTCACGCTCACCGGCGAGAAGCGCACCGAGCACGAGGAAGAGCGTAAGGGCTGGCGCTGGAGCGAGCGCTCCTACGGCAGCTTCCGGCGCTCGATCCAACTGCCGGTCGAGGTGGCTTCGGACAAGGCGTCGGCCGCGTTCAAGAACGGCGTCCTGACCGTCACGCTGCCGAAGGCGGAGCACGCGCAGGTCCGGCAGATCCCGGTGACACCGGCGTAGCTCGATCCGTGACCGACGGAGCGGTGGGTACACAGCGGGGGATCGGACGAGTGTCCGATCCCCCGCCTTCATTCCCGGTCGCGGCGCGAGGCCGCTAGTAGCCGTAGTAGAAGAGACCGCGCACCGTCTGGACGATCACGCTGCTGAGCGCGTGGACGGCGATCCCGTGATGGCCCGTCAGGTGACTGTAGAAGCTGCGGCGGTGCGAAAACCCGTGACCACACGGGCCGCAGTAGAACGGACTGTGGACGACGACGCTCCGGCGGTAGCGCGGCGCGTACGAGTGGCCGTAAGCGTGTCGGCTGCGATACGGCGCGTAGGCATGGGGCGCGTAGCCGTGGCGAGACCCGCGCTTGCCACGGTGATGGTGCCGAGCATGGTGCCGGCCGCCGCCGTCGTAGTGGTGGCCGCTTCCTTGATAGTGCCCATGGCCGTTGTGTCCGTGGCGACCGCGATGGCCGTCCCGGGCCTCCGCCGCCAACGGCGCAGCGAAAACCAGACCGAACGCGGCGATGGCTGCGAAGGCGCTGTGACCGATGACACGCAACATACGGTTCTCCTCGAAGGTCTGAGGCCCGACGGCAGCGCATCGCACGCGCGACGACTGCCTACAGGGTTCGACCGTCGAATGACTCCGACGGATTCCCTGCGAGACGATTCGCGATCGCAGATGACTGCGGTGTGACAGCGTGACCGCCCGCGGGGACCGGCGCTAGATCGGGCGTGGCTCCGCCCGATCGCCGTCGAGGAGCAACTTGGACAGATGGCGGCGATGGTGGATCCCGTCGCCGAGCATCGGCCGGCTCCACAGCGCGCGGCGGAAGTAGAAATGCACGTCGCAGTCCCACGTGAAGCCGTAGCCGCCGTGGATCTGAACGCCCTTGCGCACGGCGCTCGCGTACACGTCGCTGGCGAGTGCCTTGGCCATGCGCGCGTGGACCTCCGCGGACGGTGTGCCGGCATCGAGCGCCGCCGCGGCGCCGCACGCGAGACTGCGCGCCAGCTCGACGCCGCACATCATGTCGACGATCGGATGCTTCACGGCCTGAAAGAAGCCGATCGGTCGCTCGAACTGCTTGCGGTCGATCGCATAGTCGCGCGCGAGCAGCAGCACGGACTCGGCGCCGCCCACCTGTTCGGCGGCGAGCGCCGCGCAGCCGCGCACCAGCGTTGCAGCGAGGGCAGCCGCGCCGTTGCCCTCGAGTCGCGCCGCCGGTCCGACGCGCACGCCGTCGAAGCCGATCCGCGCCGTCGGTCGCGTCGGATCGATCGAGACCTCGTCGTCGATCGAGACGCCGCTCGTCGGCAGCTCGATCGCGAACAGCGACACGCGACCCGACGGCTCGCGGAACGCCGCGACGACGAGATCAGCGTCCGCCCCGCCGACCACGTGCGTCTTGCGCCCGCGCAGCACGTAGCCGTCATCGACGGGATCGGCGCTGGCCATCACGGTGTCGGCCTCGAATCCGCCGCCCGCGTCGACGAGCGCCAGCGTCGCGATGCGCTCGCCGGCGGCGATCGCCGGTAGCCACTGCGCCTGTTGTGCTTCACTGCCAGCCTGCTCGATCGCGATGCCGGCGAGCAGCGAGCCGAAGAACGGCCCCGGCGCCAGCCGCCGTCCCATTTCTTCCATCAGGAATTCGAGGTGCAGCCAGCCGAGGCCCGCGCCGCCGAAGCGCTCGGGCAGCACCAGTCCGAGCCAGCCGAGCTCGGCGATCTCCTTCCACAAGCCGCGATCGAAGTGCCCACCGGCGTCGATGGCGCGGCGCAGCGTCGCCATCGGCCAGCGTTCGCCGAGGAAACGGCGCGCTTCTCCGCGCAGCATCGCGTGCTCTTCCGTGAATCCGAAATCGGTGGGAACGTCGAGGCGCATCGGGGTCCTCACTTGGTCTTCGGGAGGCCGAGCACGCGCTCTCCGATGATGTTGCGCTGGATCTCGCTGGTGCCGCCGCCGACGGTCATGCCGAACGAGTTCATGTACATGCGCGGCCACTCCGCCTTGTCGGGCGCGCTGGGATCGCCGAGCCAGAGGCCGGCATCGGGTCCCAGCACCTCGCAGGCCACTTCGGACATGCGCTGGCCGAGCTCCGAGTACGCGAGCTTGTTCATCAGCCGCGTCGCGAGCGGCCGATCCTCCATGTTGAGCTCCGGGATCCGCGCACGCTGTCCAGTGAGCCGCAGCGCTTCCTCGTCGATCCAGGTCTGCGCGATCCGATCGCGCAGCACGGGATCGTCGGCAGCCGGTCGCCCATCGCGGCGCATGCGCCGCGCCAGCGATGCGACCCCGCGCACCGATTCGCCCCCCGTCGTCGAGCCACCGCCGGAGCCCTCAGCGGCGCCGCGCTCGAAGGTCCGCCCGTCCCAGGTCAGATGCGGCGCGGCGGCG
>CAYOHN010000019.1:0-20547 GCA_964403735.1 uncultured Spirochaetales bacterium
CCGGGCCGCGCAGCGCATTGACGCCGCCGGCGATGACGCGCAGCGCGTCGATGTCGAGGCCGGAGTCCGTCTCGTCGAGCAGGCAGAGCTTGGGATCGAGCAGCGCCATCTGGAGGATCTCGTTGCGCTTCTTCTCACCGCCGGAGAAGCCCTCGTTGACGCCGCGTTTCGCCAGCTCCTCGGGCATCTCGACGAGCTTCATCTTCTCGCGCGCCAGCGACAGGAACTCCATTGCATCGAGTTCTTCGAGCCCGCGGTGAGTGCGGACCGCGTTCACCGATTGCTTCAGGAAGTACATATTGCCGACACCCGGGATCTCCACCGGATACTGGAAGGCGAGGAAAACGCCCGCGCGCGCGCGTTCCTCGGGCGCGATGGACAGCAGGTCGCGGCCCTCGAAAAGCACCTGCCCCTTCGTGACCTCGTAACCGGGCTTGCCGGCGAGCACGTGCGCAAGCGTACTCTTGCCCGAGCCGTTCGGCCCCATGATCGCATGCACCTCGCCCGCAGGCAGGACCAGATCGACACCGCGCAGGATCGCCTCGCCGTCGGCACCCGCAGCGTCGACGCGTACGTGCAGATCGCGGATCTCCAGCATCGTTTCGCTCATCCCACGGCTCCTTCGAGGCTCACGCCGAGCAGCTTCTGCGCTTCCACGGCGAACTCCATCGGCAGCTCCTTCAGCACGCGCTTGCAGAAGCCGTTGACGATCAGGTTGACGGCATCCTCTTCCGAGAGGCCGCGCTGCTGGCAGTAGAAGAGCTGGTCCTCGCCGATCTTCGACGTGGTCGCCTCGTGCTCCACCTTCGCCGTCGGGTTCTGCACCTCGAGGTACGGGAAGGTGTGCGCGCCGCACTGGTCGCCGATCAGCAGCGAATCGCACTGTGAGTAGTTGCGAGCGCCGTCGGCGCCTTTCTGGATCCGGACCAGACCGCGGTAGCTGTTCTGGCCCTGCGCAGCCGAGATGCCCTTCGAGATGATCGTGCTCGTCGTGCGCTTGCCGATGTGGATCATCTTGGTGCCGGTGTCGGCCTGTTGGCGCTTCGACGTCAGCGCGACGGAGTAGAACTCCCCGACCGAGTCGTCGCCCTGCAGGATGCAGCTCGGGTACTTCCAGGTGATCGCCGAGCCGGTCTCGACCTGCGTCCACGAGATCTTCGAACGCTTTCCGGCGCACTTGCCACGCTTGGTGACGAAGTTGTAGATCCCGCCGCGCCCTTCGGCATCGCCGGGATACCAGTTCTGCACCGTCGAGTACTTGATCTGTGCGTCGTCGAGCGCCACCAGCTCGACGACAGCGGCGTGGAGCTGGTTCTCGTCGCGCATCGGCGCCGTGCAGCCTTCCAGGTAGCTCACGTACGAGCCCTTGTCGGCGATGATCAGCGTGCGCTCGAACTGGCCGGTCTCGGAAGCGTTGATCCGGAAGTACGTCGACAGCTCCATCGGGCAGCGGACGCCCGGTGGGATGTAGACGAACGAGCCGTCGGTGAAGACTGCGGCGTTGAGCGCGGCGAAGAAGTTGTCGCCCTGCGGCACGACGGAGCCGAGGTACTGCTGCACCAGCTCCGGCGCTCGGTGGACGGCCTCGGAGAACGGGCAGAACAGGATGCCGTGCTTCTCCAGCTCCTTCTTGAAGGTCGTCGCGACGGACACCGAATCGAAGACGGCATCGACGGCCACGTTGGCGAGCAGCTTCTGCTCGCCGAGCGGAATGCCGAGCTTTTCGTAGGTCCGGCGAATCTCGGGATCCAGCTCGTCGAGACTCTGGAGCTGCTTCTTCTTCTTGGGGCCCGCGTAGTAGCGGATCGCCTGGTAGTCGATCGGCGGGTACGTGACCTTCGCCCAGTGGTGCGGCTCTACCATCTCGAGCCAGCGCCGATAGCCTGCGAGCCGCCAGTCGAGCATCCACGACGGTTCGCCCTTCTTCTCCGAGATCACGCGGATCACGTCTTCGGACAGACCGGGCTCGAGCACGTCCTGCTCGACGTCGGTCGTGAATCCCCACTCGTAGTCGGCCTTCGCGAGCTGCTCGAGGGTTTCGTTCGCCATCGGGGGGCTCCTACTCTACGGCCCGCGCGCCGCTGCGCGGCGAGATCGGGACGGAATCGTTCAGCAACACGGAGAAGTCGGTCCGCAACGGTTCGAAGCGCGGGCCCGGCGCGGCCAGATCCGACAGCCGCACGCGCTCCAGCGTCTTGCGCACGGCGCGGTTGATCTGCTGCCACGGCTGGCGCACGGCACAGCGAGACTCTCGTTCGCACGCGCCGTGCACCTCGGTGCCGCACTCGGTCAGCGCGATCGGTCCTTCGAGCGCATCGATGATCGACGCGACGGAGATCTCCTCGGGGCTCCGCGCCAACGCATAGCCGCCGTGCGCGCCGCGCTGCGACAAGAGGAAGCCCTCGCGCGTCAGTGCCTTCAGGATCTTGCTGACGACCGGCAGCGGCAGCCCGGCTCGCGCCGCGAGCTCGCGGGCGTTGTGGACGACCTCCGGCGGAGCCGACTCCCGCGGATCCTCCGCGGCCAAGGCCGTTTCGCCGACCGCGCCGATCGAAGCGGGATCGCCGGCATCCGCGGTCTCCGCGGCGAGCTCCGTCAGCAGCACGATGCCGTAGTCCGTAATGCGGCTCATTCGAAGCATGGGGACGGCGCCCTCCCGGGGCTCTAGGAAGCTCGTTGACCGGAATCCGAGAGCTGGCCGAGCATAGAGGACCATCTGGGTCCGGTAAATAGAGGACTGGGATAATCCTATATTTGGAGCTCTGCCCATGCCCTGCGGGGGTGGTCTCCGGCGCATGGGCGGCTCAATGCTTGGCGCCGGCGCCCCAGAGCTCCTCGAGCCGAGCGTCCCGCCCGCACCCGCGGCGGTAGTAGCGATAGCGGAGGGGATTCTTCCGGTAGTAGTCCTGGTGATGGTCCTCGGCGGCGTAGAACGGTCCGGCGTCGCGGATCGGTGTCGCGAGCGGCTGGCCGAGTTGCTCGCGGATCGCCTGGCGCGATGCTTCCGCGAGCCGTCTCTGCTCCGTGTCGTGGACGAAGATGGCGGTCCGATACGGCGAACCGCGATCGCAGAACTGGCCGCCGTCGTCGAGCGGATCGATGTTGCGCCAGAACATTGCCAGCAACTCGTCGAAACCGATGCGCTCCGGGTCGTAGACGACCTCGACGGCTTCGACATGTCCGGTGTTACCAGCGGAGACCTGCTCGTACGTCGGATCCGGGACGCTCCCGCCGGTGTAGCCCGAGGTCGTCGAGAGCACGCCATCGAGGTCGTCGAACGGCTGCTCCATGCACCAGAAACAGCCGCCGGCGAAGACAGCGGAGGCGGTGGTGTTCGCCGAGGGAGCCTGCGGAGGGGCCGTGTCCTCGGCCCGGCACGTCGTCGCGACGAGCAGACTCAGCGCGAGCAGCAGCGTCCTCACGCGCCCTCCCTACGCGCCGGTTCGCAGCGCCGGAAGCGCCTCGCCGTCCGGAACGAAGCGCAGCGCGACGCCGTTGTTGCAATAGCGCTTGCCCGTCGGCGGCGGTCCGTCGTCGAATACGTGGCCCTGATGGCCGCCACAGCGGATGCAGTGGTACTCCGTGCGCGGCAGGATCAGCTTGTAGTCGCTCTGGGTGCCGAGTCGGCCCGGCAGCGACTCGAAGAAGCTCGGCCAGCCGGTGCCACTCTCGTACTTGGCTTCCGAGCGGAACAGCGGCAGGAAGCAGGCGGCGCAGACGAACGTACCCGGGCGCTTCTCCTGGTTCATTGGGCTGGTTCCGGCGCGTTCGGTCCCGTGTTCGAAGAGGACGGTGTAGGCATCCGGCGGGAGAATCTCCTTCCAGACCGATTTCGGGAGATCGAGGCGATCCGCGGGGGAAGTATCGGAAGCGGACATCGAGGAACCTCCTGCCAACGCGGTCCGCGCGAGGGCGAAGCCCGAAGGGGCGAGCAAGAACGACGCGGTGAACGAGCGGATGAAGTCTCGGCGAGTCATGGGGACTCCGATGCCTCTCGCGTTGCCGGGGTGCATGGCACCTCCCGGTCTGCGAACCTGCCGAGCGTAGCGAGCGCCCGGGGGGCGGTCCCGGTGCGCGAGACGGAGACGCAGCGAGTGGCGATCCCGGGTTCTCCCGCGCACATCGACATCTCGGTCGGGGATCCCGACGCGTCGATTCCGTTCTACGCGGCGCTGCTCGAGACGCTGGGGTACCGGCGACGGCGAGCTCCCGCGCCCGGGTGGCACGGAGAGCATCCGGCGCGCGCCACGTGGAGCCTCGAGCCGTCGGGCCGGGTCGACTTCGAATTCGAGCTCCGGCCCGCGCGCTCGGAGAGCCGTGGCCGGCGCTATGACCGCTACGAGCCGGGACCGCATCACATCGCGTTCCATGCGACCAGCCGAACGGTCGTCGACCGCGTCCACGACGCGCTGGCGGCGCTGGGCGCCTCGGTGCTGGATCCCCCCGCCGATTACAGCGGCCAGCCGGGCTACGAGGACGGCTACTACGCGGCGTTCTTCGCGGATCCTGACGGATTCAAGATCGAGGTCGCCTACCTTCCGAGCGCACATCCGTAGAGGATCGAGTCGGCGGTTCCGACTCGATGGTTCCGACTCGATGGACGGTTCCCCGGCCGTCGTGGAGCACCGAATCCGCCGGCGCGCATCGAAGGATCCGATGACGGCGATCGAATCGTTCGCAGGGCTTCGCGTTCTGGTGACGGGTGCGTCGAGTGGAATCGGCCGCGCGCTGAGCCTCCAGCTCGCGCGGAAGGGAGCCCGCGTCGCGTTGGTGGCACGCCGCGAGCGAGAGCTCGAACTCCTGGCTGCCGAGATCGCGGCAGCGGGCGGCGAGGCCGTCGCGCTGCCGGCCGACGTCGCGGACCGCGGCCAGGTGGAAGCCTGCGCCGAGAAGGCGAGGGCGGCGCTCGGTGGCATCGACGTGCTCGTCAACAACGCTGGCTATGGCGGCCGTCGCCAGTTCTTGGACTGGGACGTCGAGGACATGGAACGGATGGTGCGCGTCAATTATCTCGGCGCGCTGTACTGGACCAAGGCGCTGCTGCCCGACATGGTGGCGCGCCGGCGCGGCTGGATCGTCTTCGTCGCCTCGGTGGCAGGCCGCATCGCGCCCCCCGGTGAGTCCGCGTACGCCGCATCGAAGTTCGCGTTGGTCGGCCTCGCGTCGTCGCTCTCGCACGAAGTGGAGCCCCACGGCGTCCACGTGCTGACCGTGCTCCCCGGGGTCATCCGCACGCCGTTCTTCGACGCCGAGGCGCTGGTCGCGATGCCGCCGGTCGCGCGCCGCGGGATGGTCGACGTCGAGGACCTCGTCGACAAGATCCTGAGTGCGCTCGAACGCGGTCGCCGCGAGCTGACCTATCCGCGCTGGATCACCGCCGGGTACTGGGCCCAGACACTCGCCCCCGGCTTCATGCGGCGACAGCTCCAGCGCGTCACGAGGAAGGAACGCGGGCCGACGGTCCCCTGAACCCTCCGGCGGAGCTGCTGGCCGCTTGACTCGGCGACCGGCGCGGGCAAGCCTACCCGACGGGGCGTAGAGGCCGGACGGAGGGGAAAGCAACATGGGTCTGCTCGATGAACTCGTCGGATCGCTCGCCGGGAGTGAGAAGCAGGTTTCGCAGGACCAGGCCGGCACGCTCGTGCGCGGCGTGCTCGATGCGCTGGGCAGCGACGGAGCCGATGCCGGGATCGACGGTCTGTCGCAACGATTGCAGGGCGCCGGGCTCGGCGCCGCCATCGCGTCGTGGATCGGCAACGGCGCCAACCAGTCGGTGGCACCCGACCAGCTCGGCGCGGCGCTGCGCGGCAGCCCGTTCGAGTCGATCACGAAGCGCGCGGGGCTCGGGGGCGTCGCCGGCGCGGCGATTCTCGCGTCGCTGCTTCCTAAATTGATCGACAAGCTCACGCCGGACGGAAAACCGCCGGACCGCGAGCGACTGCGGGATCTCGCGGCGCAGGCCCAGAGTTCCGATCTGTTGCGCGGTCCCGAGCCTGCCGCGCACGCCGCCGAGAGCGGCGCGCCGTCTGGCGGCTCACGCCCGAGGGCGGACTTCTCGAACGTACGGAGCGGCGCGTCTTCGACCGCGCCGCCGCCGGTGGTCGAACCGCGCCGCTACACCGTCGTGGCGGGAGACAGCCTTTCGAAGATCGCGAAACGTCACTACGGCGACGCCAATCAGTGGCGTAGGATCTTCGACGCCAACCGCGATCAGCTCACGAATCCCGACCTGATCCATCCCGGTCAGGTCCTGAACATCCCCGAATGATCGGGAGGAGGTCCGCCGTGTCCCGAAACTTTTCGCGATGCCTGTTGGTCGCGCTCGTCGCCGCGCCGCTGGCGCTCGGTGCGTGCAAGCGCTCGGACACCGAGTCGCCGGCACCGCAGCCGCCGCCGGCCGCTCCCGCGGCGACAGCGCCCGCCGAGGCGCCCGCGCCGGATCCGTTCCGAATCACCGGCGTCGAAGTCGGCAACGCGATCGGACCCGACAGGCGGGTCGCCGCCCCCAGCGCCGCGCTGGCAGCCAGCGCCCCGACGATCTACGCGTCCGTCGCCACCGACGGCAGTGCGGAGCGCGTGACGCTCACGGCGCGCTGGACCTACGAGGACGGTCAACTCGTCGACGAGACGAGCCAGGAGATCGCACCTACGGGCTCGACCGTCAGCGAGTTCCACATCGAGCGGACGGACGGCTGGCCGATCGGGCAGTACCAGGTGGAGATCCTCGCCGACGGCCGCTCGCTGGGGACGTCGCAGTTCGAGGTCCGGGAGTAGGACCTCGCGGCTCCGGCCCGGGGGGGCACCCCGAGCGCCGGGTTGGACGCCGAGGAGCGACCGCTTCAGGCCGGCTGCGGCTCCGGATTCCCGTCCTCGACGACGAAGCTGGCCCCGGTCGCGACCGTGGCGGTCGGCTCGGCGGTGGTCGAGACGAATCGGAAGTCCGCTTGCCACCGGTCCCGCTCCACGACGTTCCGGACGTATCCGCGCTGGGTCACGTCGAAGAACTGGACGTGCGGCAAGCCCTCGATGACCGTTTCCGCAATCATCGCGGTCTGCCCGTCGAGGCCGCTCGACGAGATGCCGGTCGCCACCAGCTCGGTGGCGACCGGTCCAGTGAACGCCTCCGGATCGGACGGGATCCAGGCGGCACCGGCCGCGTGGATGTCTCCCGTCAGCACGACCGGGTTCCGGATCGCGCGGGTCTGCAGGAATTCCACGAGGCGCGCGCGCGCGACCGGATAGCCGTCCCACTGATCGAAGTTCAAGAGCCGATCGATGTTGAAGAGCCCGAGCAGCGGCGTCGGCGAGAAGACGACCTGCTGGGCCAACACGTTCCAGCGCGCGGACGACGCGAGGAGCTGGGCCTGGAGCCAGGCCTCCTGGGCCGCGCCGAGCAGCGTGCCGGCGGGATCCGGGAACCCCTCACACGGGGTGGCGAGTCCGCTGAACAATTCCTCCTTGTCGCAGTCCTGATCGGTCCGGAACTGACGCGTGTCGAGCACGCAGAGCTTGGCGAGATCGCCGAAGTCGAGGCTTCGATAGATCGGGTAGGTCGTGCTCTTCGGCGGGAGCAGACGCACCGGCTGGTTTTCGTACCAGGCCTGATAGCCCGCAGCGCGCAGCAGCAAGAACTCCTCCGGCGTGAGGTTGCGCTCGGGACGCTCCGCTCGGAACTGGGGAGTCAGGCCCGCGTAGTTGTTCGCGACCTCGTGGTCGTCCCATGTGACGATCCACGGGAAGTTCGCGTGCGCGGCGCGCAGGTTGGCGTCGCCGCGATACTGCGCGTAGCGCAGCCGATAGCCGGCGAGGTCGCGGATCGGCCCCCCGAGGTGCGCGCGCGCGGGGCCGGTGGAATCCGACTCGTAGATGTAGTCGCCGAGGAACGCGACGAAGTCGAGATCCTCCTGGGCGAGCGCCGCGTGCGAGGTGTAGAAGCCGTCGGTGAAGTCCTGGCACGAAGCGCTCGCGAAGCGCAGGAGCGCCGGAGCCTGATCGGGGCGCGGAAAGGTGCGCGTCCGGCCGATCGCGCTCACGTATCCCGCGGTATGGAAGCGGTAGTAGTACCAGCGCGCAGGCTCGAGTCCGGGAACGTCGACGTGGACCGAGTGGCCGAGGCTCGGATGCGCGATCGCCGAGCCGACGCGCACGATGCTTCGGAACGCCTCGTCGTTCGCGACCTCCCAGACCACCGCGACCGGTTCGTTCGGCATACCGCCCGAGCCGTCGAGGGCGAGCGGGTCCGGGGCGAGCCGCGTCCACAGCACGACGCGGTCGGCCAGTGGATCCCCCGAGGCCACACCGAGCATGAACGGGAACCCCGGAAGCGCGACGTTCGTGAAGTCGCAGGCCGAACCGGCGGCGACGGCGGCGGCGCTCATCGTGAGCCGGATGAACTCGCGGCGCGAGAGCGGGAGCTGCGGGTTGCGGCGCGTCATCGGCGGAAATCCTCTCGGCGACTGGATGGGTTAGCGCGTTCGGCGAGCCGCTGCGAGCGCGAGGAGTCCGCTCGCGAGCAGGATCGACAGCGAAGGCTCCGGGATCGGGAGTATGCGGAGCTGCTGGTCCTGGCTGAGCAGCAGCGATCCGCCGGGTGCCAGCAGCGCCTGCCAGAGAGCAGTCACGGTGACGTCGCCGTCGGCCGCGGTGGCGCCGGTGAGGGAGGTTGCCGCTCCGTCGTTCAGACTGGCGAGAGCACTGTCGAAGAGCGATGCCTCGACGGCGCTGGGCCGCGGTGTGAAGACCGACTCCCATTCTCCGAGACCCGTCGAGTCCGTGACCCGGGCCGTGTTGGGGCCGCCGACGCCGCTCCAGATCGCCGCGTCGTCGACGAACGAGCCGAACAGGTCGATGTCCGTGTGCTGGAAGAGCGAGATGTCGAGCGGCGTGGCGCCGAGGTTGGTCAGCGTGAGCTGGAGCGCGAGATCCGACGCATTGCCCGCGGTGAGCGGCGCGAACGGCGACCCCGCGAGCGACCAACGGGCTTCGATCGAGAAGCGCTGGTTCGGATCGACGAGGGCGAGGAACAGCGTGTCGGATTGACCGTCGGCGTCGGTGTCGCTGACGACCCGCAGCGTCTCGTCGAGCGTGTCGAGCGACGCCTCCGGGCCCGTGTTTCCCACCCGGAACCAGAATCCCTGGGAGCGCAGATGGGTGACGCCATCGACGGCCCACCCGCTCACGAGATCCTGCCCGTCGGGATCGATCGAGACGAGCGCGCTGCCGTCCTGCAGCGTCACCGGTACCGCCTGCGCGGCCTCCGCGCCCGCGAAGGCAACGGCGACGGCAAGAGCGCCGCAAACGCCTCGCCAGCCACGAGCGCGCGGCCGCCGCCGCCACCCACCGCGAATCCAGATCCAGAACCGGAGCTCCCGCATTCGACCACCTCCACTAATGAACAAGTAGTGAGTTCGGGTCTGGAGGTGTCGCGACCTTTCGGGGTCTCCGCGTGATCGTCATGCGCCTACATACGAGACCTCACCAGGGCCGAGCCGGTCCCGATCGCCGCAGCCGCCGATTTCCGCACCGATCGGGCTCCGCGGTGTGATAAAAGGGAAGCCCCTCTCGCGGAGATCCCTTCGGATGCGCAACTTCCCCGTTGTCCCTGTGATGCCCCGGCTCCGGTCTTCTCGCGCGTGGTCGCTCGCGCTTGCGCTGTCGCTCCTGCCGGGAGGTGTGCTCCTCGCGAGTTCGGCGCCGGCGTTCGCCGCCGCGCAGAACGGCTACGAGCCGCCTCCGCCCGCAGTCGAAACCTCTCCGCTCGTACCGGCGCTGGTCACGACCTCGGAAGGTCGCACCTGTCAGGAAGCGGTTGCGAGTGCCAGCCGGAGCTTCGTCTCGACGAAGCTCGCGGTGGAGCAGAGCTGCCTGCTCTTCTTTCAGCGACTGGGCTTCCTGCTTCCCCGCGGCACCGATGCGGCGGCGTTCTGTCGCAGCTCGTCGAGCGACTCGCAGGCCGGGCACGCGGCGTTCTCGTTCACGCGCCGGATCGTGGACCACGCCGAACGCCGGGCTGCGGCCCAGATCGAGTCGGCGTGCGCGGACGACGTCGTCGCCAAACTGTTGGTCTGCGGAGACACGGCCGAAGCGCTCTCTTCCTGCACACTCGGCCGGGCCAGCCGCCAGGTGGACGCCGCTCTCGACAGCGAGTTCGGCACCGCCCCGCCGACGTTCCCGTTCGGGTCCGCGCCGCAGTGCCAGGCGCGCATTGCCCACGAGAGCCGCCGATATCTGCAGCGCAAGCTCGCCGCCGTGGACGAGTGCCTGGACGAGCGCAATCGGAGCTGTGTCACCGGCAACGCCGCGGAGCGCTGCATCGGCGCGTTGGTCGACGGACGCCACGTGCTTCCTTCGGACGAGCGGACCGCCGCGGCGATCGCCCGAGCCGAGAAGGACCTGCGCCGGGCCCTTCAGCGGAGCAGTTGCTCGCGGCATGCGCTGCGCCGCCTGGATACGTGCGCGGACGATCCGCGTGACCTCGCCGATTGCCTCGTCGAGAGCCACTGGCAGGCGTCTGCCGGCATCGTCGCCGCGCAGTACGGCGGCGCCGAGCACTTCGCCGACGAGGCGACCGGGATCGGCCCGGTGGTCGCTGCCGCCGGACCGGGCGATACGGTGCTCGTCGACGAAGGCACCTACTACGAGAAGGTCGCCATCAACGAGCCGGACTTCACGCTGATCGGTCAGAAGACCTGCGGAGACGATCGGCCCGTACTCGAGAATCCGGATCCCGGGAACTCGCCGAACGGAATCTTCGCCTGCGGCTCGCGGCTCGAGGACTGCGGTGCGGAGCGGTACGGAATCCCGCCGGGCCAGAAGGGCCGCGCGGACCGCGTCGTCATCGAGAGCCTCGAGATTCGCAACTTCGACGACAACGACGTCTTCGTGACCGGCGCCGATGGCGTCGTCCTCCGCGATCTCGTGACCCTCGGCCCGGGGACTCCGACCGGAACCGAGTACGGGGTCTTCCCGGTCTTCAGCCGGAACATCCTCGTCGAGGACACCGTCGTGCGGGGCGTGCGGGACGCCGGCATCTACATCGGCAAGGACGTCGACATCGTGGTCCGCCGCAACATCGTGTTCGAGAACGTCGCCGGGATCGAGATCGAGAACTCACTCAACGCCGAGGTCTACGACAATCTCGTATTCGACAACACGGGCGGGATCCTCGTCTTCAAGGATCCGCAGATCGCGTTCCAGGAGTCGAGCTGCCACGTGGTTCGAGGCAACACCATCGCGAACAACGACCGGGCCAACTTCGGCAGCGGATTCGTCGCGCTGGTGCCGCCCGGAACCGGTTTGCTGATCATCTCCAACGACTCGAGTCTGTACGAGGGGAACATCATCCGCGGGAACGATACCTTCGGCGTGGCGGTGACCGAACAGGTGGTGCTCGATGTCCTGTTCGATGCCTTCGGCGCGCTGTCCGAGGACCAGACGTCCGACGACAACTTCTTCGTCGACAACGTCTTCGAGGGCAATGGAGGAAACCCGCCGGATCCCATGCTCGGGTTGTTCGCTGCCGACGTGGTGGGGCTCGTGACGGAGGGCAATGGCGGCTGCAGCAGTGGGAACGTGTTCGGAACCGCGAGTGGCAGCTTCGCCTTCCTGCCGGAGTGCGAGATCCCGGTCGAACTCCCGGGTTGCCCGGCCCCGCTCCCGGATCCATTCCCGCAGCTCTGAGCCGCCCCGCGCGACGCGATACGAAGTCGCGTCGCGCGCGTGGTCTCGGGGAGGCCTTCAGACCGACGCGACGGCGGGGATCACGTCGCGGCCGAAGGTCTCGAGGCCGCTGAGATCGTCGACGTGCGGCAGGTTGAAGATCGCGTGCTGGATGCCGATCTCCGCCAGCGCGCCGCACTCGTCGACGAGCTGTTGCGCCGACTGCTTGCGCAGGTTCGCCGTTCCGAGCGTCGTCTTCTCGATGTCGTCGTAGCGCCGTCCCTCGCGCTCGCAGTGCTCTCGCAGCACGTCGAGCTTGCGCGCCAGCTCGGCGACACCGGCGAATGCGAACAGGTTGCACGCCTCCGCATACTTTGCGACGAGGCGCAGCGTCTTGCGCTCGCCCATCCCGCCGATCAGGATCGGCGGGTGCGGCCGCGACACCGGCGGCGGCGAGTTCAACGTCTCGGCGAGTCGGTAGTGCCGGCCCTCGAACGGCTTCGCCTCCCCCGACCAGAACTGCTGCACGATTCGTAGCGCTTCCTCGAGCCGCTCGAAGCGCTCGCCGAGCGGCGGGAACGGCACGCCGAGACCGTGATGCTCGCGATCGAACCACGCGGCGCCGATCCCGAGGTACGCGCGCCCGCCCGAGAGCACGTCCAGCGTCGTCACGGTCTTCGCGAGCACACCCGGGTGGCGGTACGTCACGCCGGTCACCAGCGTGCCGAGCTTCACGCGCTCGGTCACCGCGGCGAGATACGACAGCGCGGAGTACCCCTCGAGCATCGCCTGCTCGGCCGGACCGACCAGCGGGATCTGGAAGAAGTGGTCCATCACCCACACGGATTGGAAGCCCGCTTCCTCCGCCGTGCGGGCGATCGCCGTCAGCTTGGGACGGATCGACTCCGGGCTGTCCGCCCACGAAAAGCTCGGAATCTGCAGGCCGATGCGCATGGAGTTCCTCCTCGAGGGGACGTCCGATGCTAGCGCTCCGCGCGCCGTGCAAGCGGGTCCGCGGTATCCTGCTGCGTCACCACGGCGGGGATCGAAGTGAGCGAGCCTCGATCGATGCTGCGAGCGAGCTTCGGGGACCTGGTCGAGACCGCGCTGCGCCTCGGATTGCTGGCGCTGCTCTTGGTCTGGTCGTTCCGGATCGTCGCTCCGTTCGTCGACCCGTTCGTCTGGGCCGCCGTCCTGGCTGTCGCGTGTCGGCCGCTGCACGCCCGGCTGACCCGCGCGCTCGGCGACCGGACCCGCCTGGCGGCCGGACTGGTGACCGCGGGGCTCCTGGCGGTGCTGGTGATCCCCATTCTCGTCTTCTCGCTGTCGGTGGCCGATGGCGTCCGGGCCGTCTCGCAGGGGATCGAATCGGGCAGTCTGCGCATTCCGTCTCCGGATGCTGCCATCGCGCGGTGGCCAGTCATCGGCGAGCTGGTGCACCGGGTCCTCAGTGAGTTCGCGAGCAACACGTCGACGTTGATGGAGCGTCTGGCTCCGCAACTGAGGACCTTCGGCGTCGGAGCCGTCGGCGTCGTGAGCAGCGGTGGCGTTGCGCTGCTGAAGTTCTGCGTGGCAGCCATCATCGCCGCGGTGTTGCTGGTCTACTCCGAAGCGTTGCAGCCGCCGCTGCGGGTCCTGGCGCTGCGCTTGGTGGGAGAGCGCGGCGAGGATTTCCTCGTGCTCTCCACCAACACGATCCGCAGCGTGTTCAAGGGCGTCCTCGGCGTCGCCGCGATCCAGAGCTTCCTCGCGGCGCTCGGCATGTTCGCGCTCGGGGTCCCGGCGGCGGGCCTGTGGGCACTGCTGGTGTTGATCCTGGCGATCGTTCAGCTCCCCCCGATGATCGTGCTCGGTCCGATCATCGTCTGGGCGTTCGTGAGCGTCGGCACGTTGCCTGCCGTCGTGTTCACCGCCTGGAGCATCGTCGTCAGTCTCAGCGACAACGTGCTCAAGATGCTCTTGCTGGGCCGCGGGATCCGCGTCCCGATGCTCGTGATCCTCGTCGGTGCCATCGGAGGCCTGCTGGCAGCCGGCATCATCGGCCTGTTCCTCGGTCCGGTCATCATCGCGCTGGCCTACGAGCTGCTGTCCGCCTGGCTCGTCCACCAGCCGGAGGCCGCCGAGGCCGAGTTGCCGTCGGACCCGGCCGCGCCTGGTGAGCACCGCCCTGGTGTAGGCTGAACACACAGGGGTGACGGAGGAAACCATGTCGATCCCGAACGTCTCCGGTCGCAGGCGCTGCCCGGTGGTCTTCGCACCCGGATTCCTTGCCAGCCAGCCGCGGCGTTCCTGGTCGCGAGTTCGAGCAAAGGAGTGGGCAACGGCGCAGCGCTTGCAAATTTCGAGCGTGGCTGGCGTTGCCTGGTTCTGCGCGGCTACCGACCCTCGTCGAAAAGAGGCGCAGCCATGAAGTACAAGATTGCTTTCCGGGAGTCGGACGATGGATTCAGCGTTTCAGTCCCGGGTCTCCCGGGCTGTTGGTCGCAAGGCGCCACCGAGCAGGAAGCGCTTCAGAACATTCAGGACGCCATCAAGGAATACCGCGCCACCGTGGAAGACCTGCTCGAGGGCGCCCTTTGAAGATTCGGAGCGTGATCGTCAACCAACGCAAGGCCCAGCTCGAGGTCGTCGTGGCCAACGGGACGATGTTCCCGCTTCCCTTCTCGCAGCTCTCTCTGCGGCCCACCTCCGCCAATCGAATCCTCGACGCGTATCCGGACAAGGAACTCGCCAAGGAGGCCCTCACGTACGTGCTGGAATCAGATGATCTCGCTGCTCCACGTCCTGGGGTGCGAGGTCTCGGTCGTCGTGAAGAGGCGGAAGGCAGCCGCATGACATCTATGAAATGACGTTCGACGTGCCGCGCGAGCTCATCGAGCAAGCCCGCGAGCAGCGCTTCGCAGCCCGCGAGGCGCCGTGCCCGCTGAAGGCAACGGGCTGATCGGCGCGAGCGGTGTGAGGCTCTGCGCGCGCGCGCGGATCAGGATCAGGCGGTCGGGATTCTCGGGCCGCACGCAAACGCGTCACAGCATTTCGGCTTAGCTGTGCTTACGGATGTGTCAGGAGATACGATCACAGAAGCTCAGCCCCGCCCCCGGGGCTGCTCTCGGAAGGAGAGAAGCAGATGTAGGCTCGTGCGTCGTGGGTGCGGTTGCTCCCGTTGCTCCTGGGGCTGGCGGTCCTCGTCGGGCCGGCCTCGGCGGTGACGAGCGACTGGGTGACGGTGGGAAATCCGGGCAATCCCGCGGACACCGGCGGCACCTGCTCCGCGGCGAACTGCGGCTCGGTGGCGGATGTCTATCGGATCTCGAAGTACGAGGTGACGAACGCGCAGTACGCGGAGTTCTTGAACGAGAAGGCCAGGTTCTCAGACCCGCTCGAACGGGACGTTCGACCAGGGCGGGAACGTGCTGGAGTGGAACGAGTCCGCGTATCGCTCGTTCCGGGGCGTCCGGGGCGGGAGCTGGAACAGCAGCGCCAGCTTCCTCGCCGCGTCGTACCCGATCATCCACTTTCCAGCCGTCGAACTCGCCTTCATCGGGTTTCGTGTCGCGAGTCCGGTTCCCGAGCCCCGGACGAGCCTTCCGGCGGTGATCGCGCTCGCAGGGCTGGCCGCGCGGCGGGCGCGCCTCGAGCGGACCCTCTGATCTCTTGGCGTTGGGCCCTTGTCCGGGTCCGGAACCGGGACCGCGAGCGTCGTGATGACCGGCAGCCGGTTGCCGAGCGCGCGTCGATGAACATCGGGCTCAACAGCGCGGGGCGGGGGCCGCCGCCCATCGTGACCGCCGGGCCGCCGACGCTCGTGGGCTGGGCGCTCGGAACCGGCGTGGCTGAGAGGTCATTGGTGCGCACGGAGTTGGCGCCGGTCGAGAAGAGAGCGTTGTCGAAGAGAAACGGCTGGGTCGAGACCCCTCCGGCAACCTCCTCGACACTTGGCCGAGTGTCGGCCCACGCGCCCGCGAGGACTCGGTACACGCGGACCGCGCGACACGGCCTTGCAGCGGACATCGGGGGAGGCAGCGTGTCGCTCCGAGGTGTGGTCCCGATCTTGCGGCGTGGCGCAATCGGCCAGCGCTCGCGGTGCAACTGAAGGCCAGGTCCGTTGTGCGGCGACGCGCGGAAGCAGTCGGTCGTTGCGCCGGCGCGCAAGTTTGCGGCGCGGCTGGGAGCCGGGAAGAACCTCCCCAAGGACTCGCCGGAGCGTCTCTTCGAACAGTTCCTCTTGCCGTCCCGTGTAGTCGCGAAAGGTTCGGTTCATCATCGTGTGGTAGTTGCCCCCTCTCGCCGCATGGACCTGCTCGCGGGACCAATCGAGCACGTCGTCATCGATGCGGATGGTGGGCCGCGTCTTGCCGGGCGAGGTGAGCACCAACCCTTCAGGCCGCGCGGGAGCCTGTTCGCAGATCGAGACC
The DNA here is from genome assembly GCA_964403735.1 of uncultured Spirochaetales bacterium. Classification (GTDB taxonomy): domain Bacteria; phylum Myxococcota_A; class UBA9160; order UBA9160; family PR03; genus CAADGG01. Next base: position 16,071 of record CAYOHN010000019.1, read on the forward strand.
GGAATGCCTCGAGAGCAGCGGTTCCTCTTCGATGAAGTCGCCGAGCTCTACGATCGCGCGCGTCCACGCTATCAGCAGGTGCTCTTCGATGACGTGATCTCGCTGTCTGGCATCGCACCGAACGGCAGAATTCTCGAAGTGGGGTGCGGCACGGGACAGGCCACGCTTCCGTTCGCCAGTCGCGGGTTCCGGATGCTCTGTCTGGGGCCGGGCCCGGCGCTGGCTCGCTTGGCGCGAGAGAAGCTCGTCAGCTTCCCGGAGGTCGAGGTCGTTCCGTGTACCTTCGAAGAGTGGCCGCTCGAGGCTGAACGGTTCAACTTGGTGATCTCCGCTCAGGCCCTTCACTGACGAGGGATTCGAGGATTTTCGTTGCTTCGGACCGGTCACGTGGCGCCGGTATCCGTGGTCGGCGACCTACACCTCGTCCGAGTACGTCGAGCTACTGCGTACGCACTCTGACCACCGCCTCCTGCCGACCGACCAGCGGGAGCCGCTCCTCCGGGCCGTGAGTGAGGTGATCGAGATCCATGGCAAGATCGAAGTCCGGTACGAGACTCACCTCTACCTGGCACGGCGCGCGGCCTGACACGCCGCTGCAGCCACGGGCTTCAGCAACGCGAGCGACCGCGCCCGACACGAATCGTGGTAGCATCACGCGAGGCCGCAGCTTGCCGGTCATCCGTTGGCGGCGGCGGAGCGAGTGCGATGGAGTCGTCACTGAGCATCGTGCCCGGAGGCCTCGACGATCCGCGGGTCGCGGGGTTGCTCGAACACCACGCGAGAATCGCTCGCGCAGAAACCGCGCCTGGTAGCGCGCATGCACTCGACCTCGAAGGTCTCGCCGCGCCCGGCGTGTGCTTCTGGTCAGCCTGGGACGGAGACACTTTGGTCGGTGTAGGCGCCCTCGCGCGCCTTTCCGAAGCTCATGGTGAGATCAAGTCGATGCACACCGTCCAGGGCCGTCGCCGAGCGGGAATCGGAAGCGCGATCCTGCGCCATCTAATCGACGTCGCCCGAACGCTGGGAATGACGCGTCTCAGCCTCGAGACGGGATCCTGGCCCTACTTCCATCCCGCACGTGCGCTGTATCGCGAGCACGGTTTCGTCGAGTGTCCGCCCTTCGGCGACTACAGTTCGGACCCCAATAGCATCTTCATGACGCTGGCGTTACGTACCCACCGATGGCCAGGGAGTGAATGAAGGCCGATCACGGGACGAGCGTGGATGGAGAAGCCGCCGCCCACCTGCCGAAGCTGATAGCCGCGGGCTTCGGGCGTGAGAATGACCGCGCTTGATAGGCAGCCTGGTAGCATCGAGGACAGCCGCAGCAGCCATCCGCTTGGCGGCGCGAGCGCTAGCGGAGCGAGTCGAAGAGTCCGTTCGGATCCCACAGGATTCGCAGGCCACTCGAGACGACGCGCCGTGTTCCGTCGTCGGGGCTCGTCGCCCAATCTGGCGCCGCCACACCGAACTCCACTTCCAGGGCGTCCTCGTACCAGACCCGGAGCGAAGTCACCCGGCCCCAGTCCTCGAACTCAGCAGCCTTCACCACGCCGAAGCGAGCCGTCCAACCACGGTCCGCCAGCAGCCGCGCGGGCGACGAGCTCAACACCACCAGGTCCACGTCCGAATCTGGCCTCGCATCACCCCTCGCGTGTGACCCCACGAGCGCCACGGCCGCCACCGCGCCGTCGCTCTCGGCCCACTCCCGCAGTTCTCGCAGAAAGCCTTCCATCGGCTTCTCATCTTGCCGCACCGACCCACGACGCGCCGCCCAACATGGATGGCCAGCCTCCGCGTCGATCCGTTTGATCGCCGAAGAAGTCGCCACGGAGCCCGATTTGCATGTGTTGCCGAAAGTCTGTACGGAGATCATAGTTCGGCATGCCGACGGTGCTCCGCATCGGTCCTTATCGGTTCTTCTTCTTCGCAGGTGACCGGGAAGAGCCGCCGCATGTTCATGTCGAACGCGACGGGGGTGTTGCCGAGTATTGGCTCGATCCGGTTCGACTGCAACGAAGCGTGGGTTTCGATCGCGTCGAGCTGCGGCGAATCCATTGGCTGGTACAACAACACCAGGAACGGATTCTGAGGTCTTGGCATGAGTACTTTTCCGAGTGAGCCGCCCGTAGTCAGGGCGGAGATAGTCCGAATCACCAGAGATGCGCTGATCGTGGGTCTTTCGGACGGCCGAACGATCAAGGCGCCTCTGGTGTGGTATCCGCGGCTTCAGTGCGCGACTCCCGATGAGCGCGCGACTTGGCGCCTGATTGGCGCTGGAGTCGGGATCCACTGGGCTGACCTCGACGAAGACATGAGTATCGAAGGTCTTCTCGCGGGACGTGCCTCAGGTGAAAGCCAGGAATCGTTCGAACGGTGGCTGGACTCGCGATCGCGCCGGCCGTCCAAGCGGATGCAGCCGACTGCGCGGAAGCCGCGCCGCGGCTGATCCCCCCTCCGTTGGCCGGCGTAGCAGAGGCCCAAACGATGCGGTTTGAACTCGATGTGGAGACCTCCGAGCATGGCAGCCCCAATCGATGACGAAGAACACGAAATGGACGCTGCCCCCGCCTGCGAAGCCTGTCACCGACGAGTATCTCGTCTCTGTCACGATCGGCGAGCGCGAACCTATCAACGACCGAATCCGGCTCGTTCCGTACGATCCCAAGTGGCCGTCGAGGTTCTCGTTCGCGGCGGAAAAGGTTCGATCTGCTCTTCGTGGGGGAGAGTTTCTGATCGAGCACGTCGGTTCGACTTCCGTCCCGGGTCTCTCGGCCAAGCCGATCATCGACATGGTTCTCGCGGTCGAGGACTCGAAAGACGAGGCCTCCTATGTGCCGCCACTCGAAGCCCGAGGATTCGTTCTCCGCGCACGCGAGCCCGACTGGTTCGAGCACCGCTTCCTGACCCTGAAGTCGGGCGATCTGGCTTGGCAGCTCCACGTGTTCTCTGCCGGTTGTGAGGAAGTCGACCGCATGCTTGCGTTCCGCGACTGGTTGCGTGCACATGATGACGACCGATCACGATACGAGAGCACCAAGAAGGCGCTTGCGGCTCGAACGTGGAAGCACGTTCAGAATTACGCCGATGCGAAGTCTGATATCGTTCGCGAGATTCTGAAGCGTGCTCACGAGGGTGCGGCGAAACGAGGCGATGAAGAGGACCGACCGTAGCCGGTGCGAAACCTGGAAGCCTTCTGGCGGCAACCCCATGTCGCCGGTCCGTGGGAGCGTCAGGGGTCGCTTGGCGAGCGATTCGGATCACGTAGCCGAATCGCCCGCTGAATGCGCGAATTTTTGCGGGGACGCAGCTGACACGGTGCTCCTACAGCAGGCTGGTGAGTCCAGCTGCCAGCAACAGCGCGTAGACGAACTTTCGGAAGCGTTGCTCGTCGAGCCGGCCGTGCAGCCAGTTGCCAGCGAGGAACGCGATGCCGAGCACGGGGATCAGCGTGGCGGTGGCGGCGAGCGTTGTGGTGTCGACATGTCCCCGGAGCGTGTAGGCGGTGGACAGTGCGGTGGCCATGACGACCCAGACGGTCGAGAGCGTGGCGCGGAAGGCGCGTTTGGCGACGGGGGCGCGGCCGAGCGCGTAGACGAGCAGGGGGCCGCCGCTCGAGAAGAGGCCGTGGATCACGCCGGCGCCGAGCAGGGCGGCGTTGCGCAGGATCGGCGGCAGGGCGGGGGCGGCCGGTGCACCGGCGCGCGTACGCCACAGCTCGAGCAGCGCGACGGTGACGATGAAGCCGCCGAAGGCGCGCTGGAGCACTGTGTTCGACGCGGTCTCGAAGACGGCGAGACCGAGGGCGAGGCCGAGGATCATCAGCGGGAGGATGCGGCGCAGGAGCAGGTGCCGGTCGGTGTGGGCGCGCTCGCGCCACGCGATGCTCGCCGAGAGGACGAGTCCGAGCGGGACGATCACCGGCAGCAGCTCGTCGAGCGAGAACAGGTGGACGCCGAGCGCTACGGCGATCACCGTGGCGCCGAAGCCTGTCGCGGCTTCGACCGAGAACGCGAGCGCGACGACGACGGCGAGCAACCAGAAGCGCGGATCGGCGAGGGTCATCCGCGGATCAGCGCTTCCGCTCTTCGCGGCCGAGGCGCGCGAGAGGTGCGAGCACGCCGACGCCATCGCGCGGCCAGTCGAGCGGTGGCGCCTGCAGCGTGCCGGGCGCGCACACGCGCGAAGCGCCGAGGGCGAGGAGCCGCTGCGCCAGCGCGGGATGGCCTCCGCCGAAGCCCGCGAGCGCGACGGCGGCGAGCTGCGTTCGCTGGGGGGACAGCGACGCAATCGCGCTCGCGAGATCCGGAGTGGGGCGAACCCGGACGAAGCGATGCAGCGGCGCGGGGCGTGGCTGCGCGTCGGCCTCGCGGACGACGGTCCATGCGGTGCCGGGCGACGCGAGCACGCGGACCGGCTGGCCCGCAGCGGCGCGCATCTCGGCCTCAGAGCGCTCGCGCGCGATGGCGGCGGACGC
>CAYOHN010000019.1:20557-24126 GCA_964403735.1 uncultured Spirochaetales bacterium
GCAACGGGCTCGATGCGTCCGCGCGGCATCCGCGTCTCGAGATCGCGGAGCGCCTCGGCGAGCGCATCGGCCACGCGGTCTGCGGCGCCGGCGTCCGGGTCGGCGACGAGGACTGACACCGGGGAGAGACAGCCGAGCTGATCCCACAGCGCGACGTCGAGCGCCAGGTCGCTCGCGCTGCGTTTGCACGCAACGCCGCGCGTCGCGCCCGGGCCGAGCAGCGCGAGCGAGAAGCGGTGGCCGTAGCCGACGAAGCGCCGGGGCGGGCCGACCCGCGCGCCGATCGCGGCGACGGCAGCGTCGGATCCGGTGGCGACGACGGCATCGGCGCGGCACAGCGCCGCCATCGCAGCGTCATCGTCGCGGCGGAAGTTCGCGATTTCGATGCACGCGTCGAGTAGCGGATCGCGCTCGGCGAGGGCGCGCGCAAACAGGCGTGGCGTCCGCGCGTCGTGCGCGGCGGGCTTCACGAGCACGGGTGCGCGCAGCGCGAGCGGTGCGAGCAGCGCGACGACCGTCGGGAGCGGGATGGCGCCGCCGAGGACGGTGGCCGTAGTCTCGAAGCCGAAGACTGCCGTGCCGGTGGCGCCGTGTTCGAGCGCGCCGAGCTCCGCGCGCACGAGCGCTCGCAGCGCCGCGCCGTCGTAGCGCGCGAGTCCGCGCGCGAGACCTTCGCGCACGGTCTCGGCGGAGAAGCCGGTCGTTTCGGGGAGCTTCGCGACCAGCTCGGCTTGCCACGGCGAGCCCGGCGCGGCCCACGCGTCGAGCACATCGGCCAGCGCGTCGTGCGTCGCGGCGGCCGGGCGTGCGCGCAGCGCCGCGCCGGCCTCGCGTAGCCGCGCGAGCGCCTGCTCCACCGAAGTGGCCGCGCTCACGCGCCGAGCATTTCGTCGGTGGCGATCGAGCAGCCGCGCGCCTCGGCGCCTCCCTCGCGGCCGAGCACGTCGAAACCGTCGCCGATGGAGCGACCGAGGTCCGCGGTCTGGATCGCTGCCACGCTGCCGGTGTTCACGAGGTCGACGATCTGCACGATGCCGACGGCGCCCGGCTCTACGTCGTCGCCGCTCTCTGGATCAACGATCCGCACCCGCGTCCAGGGCGGCCCGAGCTTGCGCCGTGGCGCATCGGGATCACATAGGACCGAGTCGTAGAACTGCGAGCCGAGTTCCGTCATGCCGTACTGGTTGACCATTCGCCCGGTCGGGATGCCGAGTGCGGCCTCGATCCCCGCGTAGAGCTCGGAGCGCGGCACCGCGCGCGAGCGGCCCTTGAAGCCGCCCGTCTCCATCACGCGCGAGCCGGCCGGAAGCGCGAGGCGCACGCTGTTAGCGGCGAGCGCATCGAGCAGATGGACGAACGCGAACGCCGTCCCGCACAGCGCGACCGGCACGGCGTCTCGACCCGCAGCTTCGAGCGCATCCCGCAGCCCGCGGACGTCGAGCACGCCGCCGCGCACGTCGAATGCGCTCTGGTCGTCGCCGAGTTCGCGCACGACGACGCCGAACATGTGCGAGAGCGAGGACTCCGGCGTCTCCGCAGGAGCCGGCGCCAGCACGCGCAGCCGGGCGCGCGCGCCGGGCGCGAGATCTGGCAGCACGCCGCGCCGGAAGCCCGGCAGCAGCGACGCTTCGTAGAGCTCGAGCGTGTCGAGGTGCAGCGCGCCGCGCTGCTGGGTCGCGGTACCGCTGGTCCGGAACACGTGGCAGGTGCGGGCGTCCGGGAAGCTGTGCAGCGCCAGCTCCTTGAACGCGCCGGTCGGCACGGACGGGATCTCGCGCCAGTTCTGGATGCTGTCCGGCGTGTGGCCGCGTGCTTCGCAGAAGCGACGATACGGCGCGCAGTGCTCGAACTGAAACGCGAAGAGCGCCCGGGCGAGCGCGTCGAAGCGCGCGTCGTCACGCGGAGAGGTCGCGCCGCTCGACAGGGCTTCACGCAACCACGCGAGCACGCGCGCGTCCAGCGCGGCGCGCGCCGGATCGCGTCGATCCGCCGGCGCACTCACGCCGCGATTCCCTCGACGAGAACGTCCAGCGCCGCCAGCAACGTCACCGCATCGATGTCGAGCGGCGGCGTCACCGACAGCACCTCGCCGCGCTCGCCGGACGGGATCACGATGACGCCGCGGCGCAGCGCGGCCAGCGAGGCGTCGAGCGCGCGATCGCCATCGCTGCACTCGATGCCGAGGAGCAGCCCGCGCCCGCGCACGTCGCGCACGGATCCGGCGCGGCAGGCCGGCGCGAGCCGACCGCGCAGATGCGCCAGCGCCTGGGCGCCGAGTTCCGCGGCGCGCTCGGCGAGCTTCTCCTCCTCGAGCACCGCCAGCGCGGCGATCGCCGCGGCGCAGCCGGGCGGGTGTCCGAGGAACGTCTGGGTGTGCAGCGACTCTCCCGTGCACGCGGGCCACGCATCCATCACCGCGGCGCGGCCGAGGCACGCGGACAGCGGCATGCCGCCGGCGAGTCCCTTGCCGACACACAGCAGATCCGGAACCACACCCTCGTGATCCACCGCCCACGTCCGGCCGGTGCGACCGAGTCCGGTGTAGATCTCGTCGGCGATCAGCAGCCAACCCTCGCGATCGCACAGTGCGCGCAGCGCCGCGAGGAAGCCGTCCGGCGGGATTCGCTCGCCGCCGCGGCCCTGGATCGGCTCGACGAGCACGGCGCCGACCGGGTGCGTGGCCACGCGCGCCGCGCGCTCCACATCGGCGACGTCGCCGAAGTGGGCGAACCCCGTCGTGCAGGGCAGCCGCGCGGCGAACGGCTCGCGGAACTCGCGTCGCCACGTGGTGTCGAGTGCGCCGAGCGAGAGCCCGTGGTAGGCGCCCTCGAACGCGACGACGCCCGCGCGGCCGGTGGCGAGCAGGGCGGTCTCGAGCGCAGCTTCGACGGCGTCGGAGCCCGACGAACCGAGTACGGCGCGCGCCGGCTCGCGTCCCGGAAACAGCGCCGTCAGCCGCTCGAGCAGCTCGACCTTCGCGGTGGCGGGGTGGACGTCTCCCATCGCGTGCAGCAGCGTCGCCGCCTGCGCCGAGATCGCTTCGACGATGCGCGGGTGCGCGTGCCCAGCGCTCGCGACGCCGAAGCCCGACCCGAGATCGACGAAACGGTTGCCGTCGGCATCCCAGACGTTGGCGCCAGCGGCTCGCTCCCAGAAGATCGGGGGCTCCGGCGCCAGACACGTGACGTTTCGCGATTCGACGCGCGCGAGCCGTGCGGCGAGCGCGCGCGAGCGCGGGCCGGGGACGTCCGTGACGAGCGCGGGCGGGAGTGAGCGGGGAGGCGACACGCTCGCAATGTAGCGGCCGGCCGGAGGGGGCCACGGGTGGCCCGGACCGCGTCGCGGCGGGTTCGACCCCGAGTTCTTATGCTCCGCGTGTGTCCGTCAGCATCCCGCCGGTTGCCGACCGCCTCGAGTACGCCGCGCGCCTGCGCGCCGGGTGGCTGGCGCTGGCGACGGGCGTGCTCGTCTTCGGCGTGAAGGTCGTCGCGTGGCAGCTCACCGGGTCGGCCGCCGTGCTCTCGGATGCGCTCGAGGACCCGGCGTTGACTGAGGCGGACCGGGTGCTG
>CAYOHN010000020.1:0-13374 GCA_964403735.1 uncultured Spirochaetales bacterium
GTCCGGCGTAACGGAACTTCGGAACGAACGTCCCCGTCTCCGTCTCGGATGCGGTAGGCTCGTCGGTCCCCTGCCTCGGAGGCTCCCCGATGTCCGAACCGCGCATCGCGCTGCCCGAGCGCGGCAGCGATTGGCCCGCACTTCGCGAGCGGATGATCTCGCTCGGCTCTCGCGACGCCGACTGGCGTCGGGCCCGGACGGCCGTGTACGTCTTCAACGCTGGCGAGGATGTCCTGCAGGTCGCCAAGGAGGCCTACGCGCTGTACCAGTCCGAGAACGCGCTCGGCCCGATGGCGTTTCCGAGCCTGCGCCAGATGGAGGACGAGGTCGTCGGGATGGGGCTCTCGTTGCTGCATGCGCCCGAAGGCGCGCGCGGCAGCATGACGTCTGGCGGTACCGAGAGCATCCTGCTGGCCGTCAAGGCATGCCGCGAAGAGGCGCGCTCCCGCGGCGTCGACACCACGAACGCCGAGATCGTCGCACCGCGTTCGGTGCACCCGGCCTTCGACAAGGCGGCGCGCTACCTCGGGCTGCGTGTCGTCCGCGTCCCGGTCGCAGAGGATCTGCGCGCCGACGTAGCCGCGATGGCGGCGGCGATCGGCCCGCGCACGCTGATGCTGGTGGGCTCCGCGCCGTGCTTCCCGTACGGCCTCGTCGATCCGATCGAGGAGCTGTCGACACTCGCGCTGGAGCGCTGCGTCTGGCTGCACGTCGATGCCTGCGTCGGCGGCTACTTCGCGCCGTTCGCGCGCATGAACGGCGTTGCCGTGCCGCCGTTCGATTTCGAGTTGCCGGGCGTGCGCAGCATCTCGGCCGATCTCCACAAGTACGGCTACGTCGCGAAGGGCGCCTCGACGATCCTGCATCGCAGCGAGGAGCAGTGGCAGCACCAGACCTTTCACTTCGACGACTGGCCGGCCGGCGGCATGATGACGCCGACGCTGGCCGGGACGCGGCCCGGTGGCGCCATCGCCTCGGCGTGGGCCGTGATGAACTACCTCGGCGTCGAGGGCTATCGCGAGAAGGCGCGCATCGTGTGTGAGACCCGCGCACGGCTGATGTCCGCGATCCGCGCGATGGACGGCCTGTGCACGTACGGCGATCCGCAGCTCGGGCTCTTCACGTACGGCTCGACAACACTCGATCCGTTCGCGATCTGGGGGCGGATGGCCAAGCGCGGCTGGTTCACCGGCCTGACGACGGAACCGCGTGCGATCCACCTGATGCTGTCGCCGGCGCATGCGGACGTCGCCGATGAATACCTGGCCGATCTCGCCGCATCCGTCGCCGACGTCGCGGCTAGCGGCGAGGCTGCCGGCGACACGAAGGCGCGCTACGCCTGAGCGCACGACCGGCACGAAGCGGAGAACGAGACCATGCATCAGGATCGAGACTTCGAGATCGTTCTCTGGGGCGCCACCGGCTACACGGGGCGGCTGGTCGCCGAGCGCTTGGCGACTCGAGCGGAGACCACGAGCCTGCGCTGGGCGATCGCCGGCCGCGATGCCGCACGACTCGAACGCGTGCGGGAGGAGCTCGCGGCAACCGCGCCGCATGCGAAGGAGCTGCCGATCCTCGTCGGCGACGCCGACGACGAGGACTCGCTCGACGCGATCGCGAGACGCACGCGTGTCGTGTGCACCACGGTCGGTCCCTATGCGCACTACGGCAGCGGCCTCGTCGCGTCGTGTGTTCGGGCCTCGACGCACTACTGTGACCTCACCGGGGAGCTGCCGTGGATCCGGCGCATGATCGATGCGCATCACGAGGCCGCCCGCGCCGCCGGCGTCCGCATCGTCCATTGCTGCGGCTTCGATTCGATTCCGTCGGATCTCGGCACCTGGATGATGCACGACGCCATGCAAGAGCGCGGGCGACGTCTGCTGCGCGTCGATGCGCTGTTCGGCGAGAGCAGCGGCGGCTTCAGCGGCGGCACCTTCGCGAGCCTGCTCGGCGTGCTCGACGAGGCGCGTCGCGATCCTGCCGTCCAGCGTCTGCTCGAGGATCCCTACGGGCTCGATCCGACGCCGCGCGACGGCGCGCCCGACGCGAGGGCGGGCCGCGCGGGTCCCGACGGGCCGGACGCACGCGGCGTTTCGTGGGAACCGCGGCTCGGCCGCTGGACAGCCCCGTTCGTGATGGCGGCGATCAACACGCGCGTGGTCCGGCGCAGCAATGCCGTCGCGGGGTACCCGTACGGACGCGACTTTCGGTACAGCGAGCGGATGACGGGGCCCGCCGGAATCACCGGTCTTCCGGCCGCCCTCGCGATTGCCGGCGGCATGGCGCTGATGGAGACCGCGACACGCCTGGCCCCGCTGCGCCGAGCCCTCGGACGCTGGATGCCCGCGCCGGGCGAGGGACCGACGCCCGAGCAGCGCGAGAAGGGATTCTTCGTCGCCCGCTTGCTGGCCGAGGGCGACGGCGGGCTCACGCTGCGCGGCCGCGTGGAGGACCGTCGCGATCCGGGGTACGGATCCACGGCCGTGATGCTCAGCGAGTCCGCGCTGTGTCTGGCGCGCGATCCGCTCTCGACACCCGGGGGTGTCGTCACGCCGGCGTCAGCGATGGGGGGCGCGCTGCTCGCGAGGCTCCGGGCGGCGGGAATGACCTGGGTCGTCGAGACCGACGACGGCTGACCAGCCGACGGCGGCGCTACGTCGCGGGGTCCCTGTCCCACTCCGGCGCAAAGCCGCGCCGCGTCGTGTTCTCACAGCTCGCGCGTTGCTGCGCGAAGTGCAGCAGGTACTCCCGACAGCCGGCCTTGGTTCCGACGCCGGAGAGACCCAGCCCGCCGAAGGGCTGGCGACCGACCAACGCGCCGGTGATTCCGCGATTGAGGTAGAGGTTGCCCACGCGGAACTCGCGACGCGCCCGCTCGAGGTGCGCCGGCCGCCGGCTGAAGACGCCGCCGGTGAGCTTGTAGCCGGTCTCGTTGGCCATCTGCAACGCGTGGTCGAAATCGCGAGCGCGCAGCACCGCCAGCACCGGACCGAAGATCTCCTCGTTGGCGAGCCGGTGCTCGGGCCGGACGTCGGTGAACACGTGCGGCCCGACGAAGGGCTTGCCGACGGCGGGCAGCCGCGGAGCCTCCATCGCGAGGGCCAACGTCGCTTCCTGGCGACCGATCGCGAGATACTCCTGGATCTTCTGCGCCGCCGCGTCGTCGATGACGGGGCCGACGTCGGTGGCGGGATCCAGCGGATCCCCGATGACGAGCGCACGGGTCGCCTCGAGTAGCCGCGGCACGAACGCGTCGTAGACCTCGTCGACGACGAGGACGCGGCTGCACGCGGAGCACTTCTGCCCCGCGTAGCCGAACGCCGAGTCGCGCACGCCGCGCACGGCTTCGTCCGGATCGGCGGACGCGTCGACGACGATCGCGTTCTTGCCGCCCATCTCGCAGATCACCTGCTTGATGTGCCGCTGCCGCGGATGCGGCTCGTGTGCTGCCCGAAGGATCTCGAGCCCCACGCGTTGGCTGCCGGTGAACGCGACGATCGCGACGCGCGGATCGCGGACCAGCGCAGCGCCGATCGTCTCGCCCTCACCGGGCACGAAGTGCAGCGCATCTCGGGGCACGCCGCATTCGTGCAGGAGTTCGCAAAGAAGCTGCGCGATCGCCGGCGTCTGCTCGGCGGGCTTGACGACGACGGCGTTGCCCATCGCGAGCGCAGCCGTCGTCATGCCCGCGCAGATCGCGAGCGGGAAGTTCCACGGGCTGATCACGACGGCCACGCCGCGCGGCTCCCACCACAGGCGATCGTCCTCGCCCGCGAAGTCGCCGAGCCGCTGCTCGGTCTGCAGCGACACCGCGTGATGCGCGTAGAACCGGCAGAAGTCGATGGCTTCACAGACGTCGGCATCGGCTTCCCGCCACGGCTTGCCGGCTTCGCGTACGAGGATTCCGGAGAGTTCGTCCCGGCGCGCGTGCAGCCGATCCGACGCCGCGCGCAGGATCTCCGCACGAGACCGCACCGGCACCTCCCGCCATTGTTCGAAGCCCGTCTCGGCGGCAGCGAGGAGCCCGTCGACGAGGCCGACGTCGCGGGTGATCGCGACCGGCGGCACGCGAGCGCTTTCGACGGCGTCTGCGAACGCCGCGCGCAGCCGAGCGTCGGAAAAATCGCGCGTCGGCTCGTTCTCGAACGCCGGGCCTGCTTTCGTCGCACCCCCCGGCGGCGCGAAACCCGCGGGCGCTGCGTCGCGGTGCGGCGACCGGAGCAGCGCCGCCTCATCGGTGCCCTCGTAGCGCTCGGCGCGCAACCACGAGACGTTCGAGGTGTTCTCCAGCAGCCGTCGGACCAGGTACGCCATGCCCGGGATCATCGGCCCCACCGGGACGTATTCTCGAAGGCGCAGCCCCTGCGCGACGGCGGTGCGTTCGAGCGGCTCGGCCATGCCGTAGAGCATTTGCAGCTCGAGTGACGACGCCGGCAGGTTCCGCACGCGGAGCATCGCGAGCGTCGCGGCGATCGAGCGGATGTTGTGCGAACCGATCGCGAGCTTGACGCCGCCCTCGCCGGCCTGCATCGGCGTCGCGTCGAGGAAGCGCGCAGCCATGCGCTCGAAACAGGCGTCGGTGTCGTCCTTGTCTTGCCACACGGGGCACGGCCAGCCGTGCTGCTGCGCGTGAATCCCCTCGTGATCCCAGTACGCCCCCTTGACGAGCCGGACGGTGACCTGGCGCCCGGTCCGACGGCTCCAGGCAACGATCCTCTGCGCGTCCGCATCGCCACGGCGCAGGTAGGCTTGCAGCGCGATCCCCATCGGTCCGGCATGGCGCACGCAGCAGCGCGCGAACAGCGCCAACGTGAGATCCACGAGCCCGGACTGCTCCATGTCGAAGTGGACGAAGACGTTCCGCGCCTCGGCGGCGCGCAGGATCGGTTCGATCCGCTCCTCGAGCCGGGCGATCGAACCCTCGAAATCGAGAGGATCGACTTTCGGGTGCAGCGCCGAGAGCTTGATCGACACGTTCGCGCGCGGCACAGCGCCGAGCGCGTCGGTCTCGAGCGTCGGCCGCGCGGGCCAGCTCTCGACCTCGGTCGCCAACGCGTCGATCAGTCGGAGATAGCGCTGCTGGTACGCGTCGGCCTCGCCGACGCTCAGGCACGCCTCGCCGAGCAGATCGACGGAGAATGCGACGCCGCGGGTCCAGCGTTCGCGAAGCACCGGCAGCGCGTCGGCCTCGTCGCTGCCGGCGATGAAACGGCGCGCCATGACTTCGATCTGTTTCGTCGTCGTGCGCGCGACGACCCCCGGGAGCCAGGAGCCAGCCGAGAGACCCGCGTCCAGCCAGCGCGGCCGGTCGACGCCCGGCTGCGAGAGATGATCGCGAAGATGCTCCTCGATCTGCCGCGCACCGTGCAGCGTCGGGAAGGCATCGACGAAGCGGAAGAGCTGCGTGCGGAACGCCGCATCGCGCATCGCCCATTGCATCAGCCGGTCCTGTCGGCCCGCCCTCTTCGTCGCCTCGAACTCACGCGCAGCCGTCAGCCATCGCCCCCCGATCGCAGTGATCTCCGGCTCGAGGTCGCGGCCATCGCGTCCACCTGCCGACGCCATCCGCTAGCCGTCCTCTCCGCAGAGTCGGCGCGACAGCAGATTCAGGAACAGACCCACATCGGTGACGATCCCGGTGGACTCGACGGAGCCGCGGTCGGCGAGCTTGGTGACGACGGCGGGGCTGATGTCGACGCACACCAGCCGCACGCCGGCGGGCGTCATGTTGCCGACGCCGATGGCATGGAGCATCGACGACAGCATGATGATCATGTCGGCACCCTCGATGGCGCGGGCGTACGCAGCCTGCGCCTCGATCAGATCCATCTTGGTGTCGGGGAGTGGGCCGTCATCGCGAATCGATCCGGCCAGGACGTAGGGAACATCGTGTTCGACGCATTCGAAGAGGACACCCGTGCTGAGGATGCCCTGCTCCACGGCCGCCCGAATCGAACCCGCCGCGCGCACGCGGTTGATCGCCTTCAGATGATGTTGGTGCCCCCCGTGGACGCCGACGCCGCGGGCGAGATCCACACCCAGCGACGTGCCGTAGAGAGCTAGCTCGATGTCGTGCACCGGCAAGGCGTTGCCGGTGAGCAGTGCCTGGACGTAGCCGGCACGCACCAGACCGGCCAGATGCTTGCCGCCCCCAGTGTGGATCACGACTGGCCCCGCAACCACGACGATCCGACCGTCGCGCGCGCGGATCCGTCGCATCTCCCAGGCGAGCTCCTCGACGACGAGCTCGACGCGGCGCTCGGAGGACACGGCGGCGCTCATGAACGCGAAGTCGCCGTCGCGGCGGGTCACGGTCGGACTCTGGACGCGAACGCCATCGACGCCGCAGACGACGCGCTGGCCGCGGAGGAGATCCCGGATCAGCGTGCAGCGGGGGGCGGGAGGCTCGTCGCTGGGATCGACGACGATCACGGCATCCATCCGCTGCCGGTGGACCCGGAGCCACTGACCTTCGATCTGGATCTCGGTCGGATAGATCGTCGTGGCGTAGAAGTCGAGTGGTGCCACGCCGTCCGCGGTCACCGGTTCCAGGCGGGCATCGACGCTCGATCCGACGGCGTGGACGCCGAGCGGTAGGAGCCCGGCGACGATCAGATCGAGCCGCTCCGCCGTGGGCGCGCAGACCCGGAGCCGAGCGAGCGACGGCTGATCGTGGCGCTCCCCCACCTCGAAGTGCTCGACCCGGAAGCTCCCGCCGGCCTCCGTCACGAGATCCAGCGCGCGGTTGAGCAGCGTCGTATCGAGGAGATGACCGCGGAGTTCGAGCTGCGCGTCGCGGATCGTGGACTCGACGGGGGCTCGCTCGTTCGCCGGCACCTCCTGTTCGAGATAGAGACACAGGCACTTCGCCGCACCGCCCGCGAGCAGGAACTCGTCGAGCGGCGTGGTGACCACCCGGAACCCCCACTCCGAAAGTCGTCTCTGCAATGCGTCGGATGCGTGGTTCGCGATGATCGTCGAGCCGATCCGAACGGCATTGCATGCGAAGCGCAGGGCGTCGGCTTCGGCGACGGCCAGTCGCTTCTGTGCGGGAATGCGGTGCTCGATCGCGCGCAGGGAGAGCTCGTCGAACGCGGCCGGGTAGTACAGCGCGCGCCCTCCCGGAAGCGGCGCGAAGCAAGTGTCGAGGTGATAGAAGCGTTCGTCGACGAGGCGCAGCGATAGGATCTCCACGTCGAGGATCCCGCTCAGCGTGCGGTGGGCCTCGAGCGAGCTGCGCACTCCATAGCCGGCCCACAGCAGCGGCTCGCCGGGCTGGAACAGCGCGTCCCCCTCGCCCTCGAAGGACTGGTCGTCGGGCAGCTCGACGATGCGCAGGCCGCGCGACGCCAGGAAGGCTTTGTCGTGGGGAACCTCCGGCGCGCGCTGCGGTACCCGGAACACCGAGGGAACGAAGAGCTCGCCGAGCACGATGCCGGCATTCGCGATGAAGCACATGTCCGGCAGATGCCCTGCGGCGGGCTGTACGACGACGGTCGTGAACCGCTGCAGGATCCCGTGCAGCGCCTGCCACTGCCGCATCGCCGTCTCGCGCGACGCGCGGCCCACCTGCCCTTCCATCCACGGATTGATGACGTACTCGACGCCGAAGTGCGCGGGTTCGCTCATCGCGATCGTCGGCGTGACGTCGGCCATCCGCGGGCTCCTCCACGGCGCCGGAGGGCGGCGCTCTCAGAAGTTCGGACGCTCGGGCTCGACGGCGTAGACCGAGATCGTAGATCGGGGCGCCCGAACGACGAACGGAGGCTGTCCCCCTCGGCCAGCGGCCACAGGGCGCAGCTTCACACCGTTTCCGCTCAGCCCTCGCGGCGGACGACGACCTTCTGGCCGCGCACCTTGGTCCCGCGCAGCGCCCCCAGGATCGTCTCGACGAGATCCTCCGGTACCTCCACCAACGAGTAGCGCTCGCTGATCTCGATGGCGCCGACGAGGCGCGCCGAGATCCCCGCCTCCCCGGCGATCGCGCCGACGAGGTCGGCCGGTCGGATGCCGGCCTGCCGTCCCGCGCCGACCCAGATCCGCGTCGACTCGCCGCCCCCTCCGGTCCCCCCGTCGCGCCGCGGGCGCGGCTGCGGCCGCTCTCCCGGTCGCCGCCGCATCGGCTGGCGTGGCGCGGGCGGCACCGGCTGCGGAATCTCGCGATCGTCGCCGTCGCCTCCCGCCGCCGCATGCGCCATCTGCACCGCGGCCGCAGCGATGTCGACGATGTCGAACTCCTCGGCGAGCGCTTCGACGACGACGCGCGTGCCGTCGAGCTCCCCGGCGAGAAGCCGCTCGCGCAACGCCGCGCGTGTCAGCTCGAGCCGCCGTGCGCGCAGATCGATGACCGTCGGCACGGCTTCGACTTCGATGCGCTGCTTCGTCACGCGCTCGATGCTGCGCAGCAGCCGGTGCTCGCGCGGCTCGACCAGCGTGATCGCCGTGCCGGTCCGGCCGGCGCGACCGGTGCGGCCGATGCGATGGACGTACGCATCGATCGAAGCCGGCAGGTCGTAGTTGACGACGTGCGAGAGGCGCTCGATGTCGAGACCCCGCGCGGCGACATCCGTCGCGACCAGAAGGTCCATCGCGCCATCGCGAAAACGGCTCAACACGCGGTCGCGGCGGCGCTGCTCCATGCCTCCGTGCAGCGCCTCGGCGCGATGTCCGTGCGCTGCCAGCAGCTCGACCAGCGTGTCCACTTCGAGGCGCGTGCGGCAGAACACCAGCGCCGAATCCGGGCGCTCGATCTCGAGCACGCGTTCGAGGGCCGCCGGCTTGTGCGCGCGGCCGACCACGTACGCCACCTGCCGCACGCGCGGCACTTCGCCCGCGCCGCGCTTCTCGCCGGCGATGGTGACGCGTGCGGCATCCCGCAAGTGGCGCTTCGCGATCGACAGGATGCGGCGCGGCATCGTCGCCGAGAACAGCGCCGTCTGGCGTTCCGCGGGCGTCGCGTCGAGGATCGCGTCGAGATCCTCGGCGAAGCCGATGTCGAGCATCTCGTCCGCCTCGTCGAGCACGGCGACACGGATCTGCTCCAGCACGAGGGTACCGCGGCGGATGTGATCGAGCGCGCGGCCCGGCGTCGCGACGACGACGGCGGTGCCGCGCTCGAGGCCGCGGTTCTGTTGAAACATCGATGCGCCGCCGTAGAGCGGCAGGACGCCCAGCCCGCTCCCGCGCGCGTACTTGTGGATCGCCTCGGCCACCTGCATCGCCAGTTCCCGCGTCGGAACGAGCACGAGGCCTGCCGGACCGCCGCGCCGGGCCGCGCCACTGCTCTCGGCGAGGCGGTGCAGCATGGGCAGCGCGAAGGCCGCCGTCTTGCCGGTCCCGGTGGCCGCCTGCGCGAGCACATCGCGTCCCGCGAGCAGCAACGGAATCGCCTCGCGCTGCACCGGCGTCGGCTCTTCGTAGCCGAGAGCCGTCAGCGAGGTGACGAGTGAGTCGGCGAGACCGAGCCCGACGAAACCCACGGATGTCGAGTCCTCGGATTCCGGCCGGCGGGCGTGCCGCGGCTTCGACTTCGAGCGCTCCGGCTTCGCACCTCCGGGCTTCGGGTCGGCGGAATTCGGGTCGGCGGAATTCGGAGGCTCCGATTTCGCATCGGTTCGGCGCGGATCCACCGGGTTGAGTCTGTCCCTCGACGCCGCGCGCCGCAAGCGGCTCGCAGGGCCCGCGAAACAGCACTCCCGCTGCGGCAGCCAGGTCGTCGTTCCGCGCTCCGGATCCGCGTTGGCCTCGTGCTTTCGGGCGAGCCGCGCAGGACAACATGCTGCGCGGGGACGGCTGGCTCGAGGGCAGCGATCCGGACGGCGAGGTCGTGCACGAACCCGGAATCGGACCGTTCCCCTCGTCCGGGCCCCGTGCCGTGCGCGCATCTCACCCCGATTCGGGAGGGCGTTCCGGCCGAGCAAGCCTCGCCCCGTCGTTTCCCTTGCGGATGCGAGCGCTGGCTTCCCCGGATCGCGGTACGGCTCGCCTGGATTCAGCCCCGGCTCAAGTGGGTCCGCGGCAGCTCCGATTGTCCGAGCGGAGGCCCCCGACGTGGAGATCCTCATCGAAGTCCTGGATCACTTCGGCCCCTGGTTGCTGGCCGGATATTTCGTCTTCTGCTTCCTCGTCGGTGCCGCGACGGGATACACGCTTCAGGCGTTGTCGGACAAGACGGATGCGGCGCCGCCCTGGCTCGCCTGGGTGCCGCTCTTTCAAGTCCATTCGTTCCTGCGCGCGGCGGAGAGCAGCTATGCAGCGCTCTTCGCCTGGATCGCCGGGGGTATCGGGATCGGGATCGCCGGCGCGTGGCTTTCCGCGAGCGGGTCCCCGCCGGGTGGCATCATCATCCTCTTGGTGGTGGTGTACGCCCTCGGATTGCTCGGATGGTTCGCGAAAATGCTGTGGCACCTGGCGGAACGTCGCGGCGTGTCGGGCTGGGTGGGTCTCGCGTGTTTCCTCCCGCTGCTCGGCCCGATCTTTTTCCTATACCTCGCATTTCACGACGGACTCGTGCGCGCCAGCCGCGTTGGCGTCGCCATCACGTCGTTGCTCGCGCTCCTCGCGACACTGAACCTGCATCTCGATCTTCGCGACATGCGCCACTTTCTCGAGACCGACGGGGCCACCCTCGCGGTCGAGATGCCCGCGGAACAGCAGGCCCTCCTCGAGAGCTGGCTGCGACCGAGCGGCTCCACGGACGAGTCGCCGAGCGATGCACCGGGCCTGCTCGATCGCCTGCGCTCGTGGATGCCATCCGCGCCAGCAAAGGACTCTGCGACGGCAACCCTCGCTCCCGATGCGGTCGTGTGTGAAGCGGGCACGCGAATGGCGGGAGAGCGCCCGCCGCATGGATCCGCGCTGTGGTGTGAGCGGGAACGGGACGGCGTGCAGCACGGCCCGTACCTCGCGTGGCATCCGAACGGCACCGTCGCCGAGAGCGGACGCTATGCCAACGGCGAGCGGCACGGAGTCTGGACACGCTTCTGGCAGAGCGGCGGACGCCGTGCGCAGGCCAATTTCGAGAACGGCCGGGAGCACGGCGTGCTCTTCTTCTGGGACGAACTCGGTCGTCAGCAGCGCGAGATTCGGTACGAGCACGGTGAGCCCGTGCCGTTCTGAGGCTCCGTCGTCCACCGGCGTGTCGCTTTCCGCACTGCGCACGTTCCGCAGGCGGTGCTGCAGCGGGGCGGACCAAGCCTTCACAAGGTTGCCGGAATCAAGTGACGAGGAGCCCCGCGCCCGGGCGGAGTGGACACCCGGAGGCCCAATTCAGAGGCCGCCTGCCCGCTCCGCGCAGGGCACCAAACAGCGCCGGCGAGGACCTTGGGGCCAGAGCGTGTCGACTCCGCCCAGGCCCTCGATCCTTCAGTCGAGCCCGCGATCGTCGGCAACCCTCTCACTCCGGTTCGTCTCCCGGAATGATGTAGGCGCCATCGCGGTCGTGAATCTCCCGGCCGGAGACGGGGGGAGAGAACGCGCAGACGAGCTTCATCGTTTCGTCGGCACGAAGCGTGTGTCGGTCGTGCTGGTCGAGTGCGTAGAGCGTTCCGGGCTCGATCTCGAACGTCTCGCCGGTCTCCCGGTTGGTGAGGACCCCGCGTCCCTGATAGCAATAGACCGCTTCGACATGATGCTTGTACCACATGTCGAACTCGAGACCGGCCGGGAACGTCGTCTCGTGGAACGAGAACCCCATGCCGTCCTTCTTCAGCAGAAAGCGAACGCTGGTCCAGCCCGCCGGGCTCTTCACTTCACGATCCGTTCCTTCCAGATCTCGTAGTCGAATGACTTTCATTGCGCGCTGATTCTCCGGTTCATGATTGTTTCCTCGACTGTTTTCTCTCGTCCCCTGCTCGAGATCGTAGCAAGGAGAAAGAACCGATCGTCGCCGGATCGGATCGGCCTCGTCGCGTTCGACACCGAACCGCTGTCTTCATGCGCAGTTTTCGCGACGTCGCCGAGAACGTCGAAGATGTGGTATGCTTTTTTGCCAACGACAACAAGAAGAAGAAGTCGACGCGTCACCAGCGCCATCGCGCGGGTCCCTCGCGAACGACCGTTGCGCAGGTCATCTCCGCGCCGCTCGTCGCTCTTCGCGTTCATCGGCACCCGTCCGACCTCGATCCGTTCCGCTCGACCGTCCGCCGGCAACTGCGTGCCCGATGTGTCGCACGACGGATTCGTCGGCGGGTTTCGCGGTGTCGGCTTTCGAATCGACAGAAGGAATCGCACCTTGCAAGAAAAGAATCCCGACAAAGGCTACGTCGCGCTCCTCGGATGAACGCTCGGCGCCATCGAGGCGGCCGAGCACTTCGATCGTCGCTATGTCGTCGTCGCACCGGAATGGGCGCAGGCATATGCCTCCGAGCACGGTATTCCCTTCATCCCGTGGAATTTCGAGCGCCTCAACGAACGCTCGCTCGAGATCGCCGAACTGTTGCGCGACGAAGGCGTCGACGTCGCGATCCCGCTCTTCGAGGAAACCGTGGAGTGGGCCGGCGCCATCAATGCGGTCCTTCTCGACAACCCCCGCCCGCACGGCCAGGCGGTGCTGCTGCGCGACAAAGCGCTGATGAAACGCCGCGCGCAGCTGAGCGGGATCCGCGTGGGCATCTTCGAGGAAGCACATGACCGGAGTGACGTGGTCCGCTTCATCCGGCGTGTGAGCCAGACCCTCCTCGAGCTCGACGGAGACCCCGACGATCCGATCCATCTCAAGGCCTTCGACAAGGCCGGCTGCCTCGGACATCGAACGATCCGGACTGCGGAGGAAGCGAATCTGATCCCGGACGAGACGCGGAATCACGAGTATTTCGAGTTCCACGAGCTGCCGGAACCTCTCGAACCGAAGGTCACGAAGCGCTCCGCCTTCGGAACCCACTGGGGCCTGATCTCCTTCTTCGGGGACGAACCGGTTCGGATGCGGGATCTCCTGAAACATCAGGAAGAACTCGACTTCTACGTCTGACGAGCGGTTCCGGCGCTAGACTGCCAGCGGGTGCAGCGCCGATCCGTGCCCGCGGCTCTCCGGAGCCGGCCTCCACGTCAGGATGCGAACCAAGGGATGCGAACCATGAGTGGGCAGCAGGCTGCCGTCCTCACGAAGCCTCTCGAGCGCTTCGAGATGGCCCTCGCGCGTCTCGAGCAAGCGCCGCGATTCGCGCGCCGCAACCACATCAGCCGGCTGCTCGACGCCGCCGAGCAGGTGCTCCGCCATCCCGGCGGGGCTCGGGCCCTGTTCCCCTTGGCGCCCCGCTTCGATGACGCCGGCGTCTTCGCGGACACCGACTGGGATCATCCGGGACGCCTGCAGGCCAGCTTCGTGCCGAGAACCCTGGCGGATGGTGACCTCGCAACCGTCACGCTCGAATG
>CAYOHN010000020.1:13474-19746 GCA_964403735.1 uncultured Spirochaetales bacterium
CGACAGCGACCGATCAACATCGCGCCGATCCAGACCATGATCACGAAGCTCTCACTGTACTGCTACGACCCGGATCGGAAGAACGCGACGATGCCGTTCGGCGCCGATCGGCTCATCAGCTCGCTCTACAGCCCCAGCGCGGCGTCCCGAGAGGACCCCGGCGTCGCGGTCTACCACGAACGACTGTCGTGGATGGATTCCGCCGGGCTGCTCGAAGAGGCGACGGCGTGCGCCCGGTCGATGCGCGATACCGGCCTGGTGTCTCCGTACCATGCGGTGCTGGTGCGCTTCCTGCTCGATGAGATGACCGACATGATCCCCGTGGCTCTCGGCCTCGACGACACCGGCGTCGATGCCTTTCTCAATTTCCGCGACCTGATTCATGCCCTCATCGACAAGTCCGTGCATCCAGAAACGTGTCAGTGCCTGTACGGACTGGCGGCGCTGCTCGAACGCGGGGTTCTCCACAACCCGGCAATTCCGGCTTCTCTGTGGCGACAGATCAAGCTGCCCCTGACGGTCGCCGCGCAGGACCGCATCGCGACCGGCTGTGGATCCACGCGCCCGCCGGACGTGTTCCTGTTGGCGGGTGTCATCAGCATCCTCGGCCAGCCGCTCGGGATCGGGCAGGGAAACAATCCCACGTGTCAGTCGGCTCGAGCACTGTCCCTCTGGGCCTACTCGGACCCGGACTACCTCCTGCAGCTGCTGGCCTGGGCGGCACGCGATGACGGCGTCTTGATGACGTTCCGCGGACTGCCGCTCTCCTCTGCGTTCCTGCCGCAAGGAGGCGCGGGGCAGGTGGGGAGTGATCTCGACCCGGTCTCCCTGGTCCTCGTCCCCCATCTCGACCGCGTCTACGCAGAGATGACGCGACTGGCATCCACGGCGAGCGGAGATCAGCACATCCAGGTCAATCTCGAGTTCCATGGCTGGAGAGTCGGGCGAGGCTTCGCGATCGCGGTCGACGTGCCGTCGGGACGACTGACGGAATACGAGGACTTCATCCGCCTGTTCTATGCCTGCTACGACCCGGCGTATCAAGGCGGACATCCGGTCATTCATCCGCAGCCGGTGGGGCTCGCGATCACCGACTCCTCGGCGCGCTTCGTCGGCTGGCACGCGGTGACGCTGTTGCGGGTCTCCGTGGATCCGACCGGTGGAGCGCGGGTCTATTTCTACAACCCCAACAATGACGGAGGCCAGGACTGGGGCAACGGAGTCGTGGTCTCGACCGAAGGCCACGGCGAAGTCCCGGGGGAGTCCTCGCTGAGCATCACGCAGTTCGCGTCGCGCCTCTATCTGTTCCACTACGACCCGCTGGAGGTCTGGGACAAACGCGTCATTCCGGACGCCGAGGTTCAGGAGGTCATGGCGCTGGCGCACGGCAGCTGGGCCTCCACGCGGCTGCCGGAGATCGGCCAGAAGGCAGCCGGCTAGACCGCGCGGCGCGCCCGCCGCGAGAGCGCCGCGAGGCCGACCGCGACCAGCGCCGCGACGGACGGCTCGGGAACGGCGAAGACGCCGGAGCCGCCGAATGAGAACGCTGTCGATGGTGCACCGGCATCCGGAAGCACGAAGCTGGCAGTGCTTCCGTCGGAGAAGCGAACGAACACGGAACCGTTGGGATGCGCCCCGTTGTCGAAGAGAACGGTGCGCGCATCGGCCGTGGGACCTCCGACGCGCGGATCCACATCGACTTCGAAGACCAACGCCTCCCCCGGCGCGAAGTCCGTGAAGCCCCATGCGACTTCGTCGAACGCGCCGACCTGATTGACGCGATTGCCCACCAGCAACGTCGCTCCGGTCAGCGCTTCGGTAGCGACGTTCGCCGCGCGGCCCGCCGGAGTCGACGAGAGATCGGCGACGAAGTCGAAGACGAAGTCCGGATGCCCGACCGAGATCCGGAACTCCGCGATCTGCTCCCCCGACGTCGAGGCATTGGTCAGCGTGATCTTCGGTACGTTGAAGTTGTTCTGCATGTCGCCGGGTCCGATCAGGAGATCCCAGGCGGGGAGCGCATGAACCGGCGTCGCGGCGACGCTCACCACGAGCAGCGCCAGCCATCCGCTTCGACCATGCCGGGACGGCGCCCGCGATTCGGCACGGCGAGGAGCGAGAGCAGAACAAGGCATGCAATAGGGAACAGCAATTCCCGTGCCGGTCCGTGGCATCGTCGCGGGATCGCACGGGGCGCTCTCCCGACGCCAACACCTTCGTCACCTTGGCGAGTTCGTTGCGTAGGAACGCAGGCCATCGGAAACGACCGGACGGTGCCGCAAATCGTCACCGGCGCCGACGGAATGCGTCCCCCCTTTGCGTCAGCGTTCTCCGAAGCCACCGCCGCCCGGCGTCTCGATGACGAACACGTCGCCAACCTCCATCTCCGCGCGATCCGCACCGGCGAGCTCTTCGACTGTGCCGTCGCCGCGCTCGACCCGATTGCGGCCGGTCGCGCCCGGCTCGCCGCCGGCCATCCCGTAGGGGGCGACACGGCGGCGTCCGGACAGAATCGTGGCCGTCATCCGGCGCAGGAACCGCACGCGGCGCACGGTTCCGTTCCCGCCGCGATGGCGCCCCGCGCCACCGCTCCCGTCGCGGATCCGGAACTCCTCGAGGCGCACCGGGAAGCGCCACTCGAGCACTTCCGGATCGGTGAGGCGCGAGTTGGTCATGTGTGTCTGCACGGCGTCGCAGCCGTCGAAGTCCGGGCCCGCCCCGGAACCGCCGCAGAGGGTCTCGTAGTACTGGTCGCGCTCGTCGCCGAACGCGAAGTTGTTCATCGTTCCCTGCGCGGCGGCCATCACGCCGAGCGCGCCGTACAGCGCATCCGTGATCACCTGAGAGGTTTCGACATTGCCCGCGACCACCGCGGCGGGATGGCGCGGCGCCAGCAGACAGCCCTCGGGAATGTGGATGTCGAGAGGCTCGAGGCAGCCGTCGTTCATCGGGATGTCGTCGTCGACCAGCGTGCGGAAAACGTAGAGGCAGGCGGCGCGGCAGACCGCCGATGGGGCATTGAAGTTGCTCGGGAGCTGTGTGGAGGTACCGGTGAAGTCGATGCGCGCGCGCCTGGCCACTCGGTCGACGGAGATCGTGACTTCGACGGCAGTGCCGTCGTCCATCTCGTACCGGAAGTGCCCGTCCTCGAGCACACCCAGGACTCGTTCGACGGCGCCGCGCGCATTGTCCTGCACATGCTGCATGTACGCTTGCACGACGGCCAGACCGAAGTGCTCCACCATCTTCGCCAGCTCCTGGACGCCCTTCTCGTTGGCGGCGATCTGCGCCTTCAGGTCCGCGAGATTCTGTTCGACGTTGCGCACCGGGTGGAGCGCCTGGGTGAGGAGCGCGCGGGTCTCGCGTTCGCGGAACCGGCCCTGCGAGACCAGTACGAAGTCGTCGATGAGCACACCTTCTTCGTCGATGTGCCGGCTGTCGGGAGGCATCGAGCCGGGAGTGGTCCCGCCGACGTCGGCGTGATGCCCGCGCGACGCGACGAAGAAGAGCACACGGTGCCCGTCTTCGTCGAACACCGGCGTGACCACGGTGATGTCGGGGAGATGCGTGCCGCCGTGGTATGGATCGTTGAGCATGTACACGTCGCCGGGGCGCAGGGTGTCTCGCCGTGCGCCGAGGATTGCCTGCACGCTCTCGCTCATCGACCCCAGATGCACCGGCATGTGCGGCGCGTTGGCGATCAGCTTCCCGGCCGCGTCGAACACCGCGCAGGAGTAGTCGAGCCGCTCCTTGATGTTCACCGAACAGGCCGTGTTCTCGAGCGACGCTCCCATCTGTTCGGCGATCGACATGCACAGGTTGTTGAAGACCTCGAGCAGAACCGGGTCGGCTTCGGTCCCCAGCGCCCGGCGGCGGGGCAGTGCTTCGACGCGCTCGAGAACCAGGTGATCGAGCGCGCTGACGAGCGCGCTCCAGCCGGGTTCGATCACGGTCGTTCCCGTCGTCTCCCGGACGATGGCCGGACCGTCCACGCGCTGTCCGGGGAGCAAACGGTCGCGATCGTAGATGGGGGTCTCGTGTTCGGCGCCGGCACTGTGCATGCGCACGCGGTCGACGGCCTGCGGATCGGGGACATCCGGATCGATCGCAGACGGCGGGTCGGGCGCGCTCGCTGCGCGCCCGATCGCTTCCGCGGAGGCGGCCTCCACGATCACGCGCTGGTCCGGCATCGCGAAGCCATAGCGTTCTCGGTAGGCCATCTCGAAGCGCTCCCGGATGACTGCTGGATCGCCATGGTCGACCAGCAGGGCGCTGTCGGTTCCGTCGTAGCGGACATGGACGCGGCGCCGGATGCTCACGTGTCGAGGCTCGATGCCCTGCATCGCCACTTCGTCGCGCACCTGCGCCTCGAGGTCTGCGAGCACGGCGTCCAGCGACGTCGAGTCTTCGCCGAGAGCCGCTTCCACGGCTCGCTCGCGGATCGCGCGAATGTCGGCAAGGCCCATGCCGTACGCGGAGAGCACACCGGCCTGCGGATGCACGAACACGCGTGTCATGCCCAACGCGTCGGCCACGAGGCACGCGTGCTGACCGCCAGCACCGCCGAAGCTGCACAGCGTGTAGCGGGTCACGTCGTAGCCGCGCCGAACGGAAACCTTCTTGATCGCGTTGGCCATGTTCTCCACCGCGACCTTCAGGAACCCTTCGGCGACTGCGTGTGGCTTCGGGAACTGTCCAGTCGCGATTCCGATCTGGTGAGCGAGTGCCTCGAACCCCTTGCGCACGGCCTCCGCATCGATGGGCTGGCGGGCGTCGGGGCCGAAGACGGCGGGAAAGTGCCCGGGCTGCAGCTTGCCCAGCATGACGTTGCAATCGGTGACCGTGAGCGGGCCCCCGCGGCGGTAGCAGGCGGGGCCGGGATCGGCGCCGGCGGACTCGGGGCCGACGCGGTAGCGGTAGTCCTCGAAGCGCAGCACCGATCCGCCACCGGCAGCCACCGTATGGATGCGCAGCATCGGGACGCGCATGCGAACGCCGGCCACCATCGTGTCGGACGCGCGTTCGAGATCGCCGGCATAGTGCGACACGTCGGTCGACGTTCCGCCCATGTCGAAGCCGATGATCCGGTCGAACCCTGCCCTCTCGCAGGCCGCAGCGGCACCGACGATGCCGCCGGCGGGACCCGACAGGATGCTGTCCTTGCCCCGAAACGAGTGGGCGTCGACGAGGCCGCCGTTCGACTGCATGAACAGAAGCCGGACGCCGCCGAGTGCAGCCGCTACACGATCCACGTAGCGCCGCAGGATCGGCGACAGGTAGGCGTCGGCGACGGTGGTGTCCCCACGGCTGACCAAGTTCATCAACGGGCTGACCTGATGGGAGACGGAGATCTGCGCGAAGCCCACCTCGCGCGCCAGCTCGGCAGCCCGGAGTTCGTGCTCGGGGTAGCGGTAGCCGTGCAGGAAGACGATCGCGACGGCGCGAATGCCGTCGGACCAGGCCTCGCGCAGCCGTGCCCGACAGGTGTCTTCGTCCAGTGCCGTGAGTTCCGTACCATCGGCGGCGACGCGCTCGGCCACCTCCTCCGCGCGCTCGAAGAGCTCGGTGGGTTTGACGATCCGGAGAGCGAAGAGCGCCGGCCGGGCCTGGTAGCCGATGCGCAGCGCATCTCGGAAGCCGCGTGTCACCAGCAGCAGCGTGCGGTCGCCGCGGCGCTCGAGCAACGCATTGGTCGCCACGGTGGTTCCCATCTTCACCGCTTCGATCCGCTCGGCCGGAATCTCCGCGTCACGCGGGAGGCCCAGGAGCACGCGGATTCCGTGCAACGCCGCATCGTCGTAGTGCTCGGGGTTGTCCGAGAGCAGCTTGTGCGTGACCAACGCACCGTCGGGTCGCTTGGCGATCACATCGGTGAAGGTGCCGCCGCGGTCGATCCAGAATTGCCAGCGTGCGAGGGAGAGAGCAGCCATCGGACCTGCGACTCCTCGGCGAAAACGGATACCCGCAACGACGTGCCCGCCCCGATGGTAGTGTTCCGATCGAGCGGGACGACAGGCCCGCTACGGTCGACGACGGACCACCGAGGGAAATGTCGCATGTCGACCGGGAGCTCCGGTTGCAGAGATCCCGGGTCGCCGAAGCTGCGGAGGAGCCACTGCGTGACAGCGCGAAATTCCGGCGGCGCATGGGCATGGCGTCTGGGAATCCAGGCGGCTGTCGCAACGACCGGACTCCTCGGCGTCTCCTGCGCCGGCCGCACCCCGATCCCGATTCCCGGCTTCGGCGGCCGCGTCGCATCGACGATCGTCATC
>CAYOHN010000020.1:19846-23518 GCA_964403735.1 uncultured Spirochaetales bacterium
TCTTCACGGACAGCGACCAGACCCACGAGACGGTCGAATCGTGGTACGGCGGAGCCCGCGCGCTGTGCAACCCGGACGAGAGCTTCGACGATGCTGAAGACGAGCCGGCGCGCGATACAGGAGTCCGATGATTCTCGAAGACCACACGGAGGGCTTCCGAAGGTCGGCTGCCTATCGCGAGTGGAAATCGCTGCTGCACCACTTCTACGATCCGTTTCCGACCGTGGAGCACGATCGCGATCGGGAATGACGCCGGCCTGATCCGACAGCGTCCGGCCGCACCTCTGCGCGCGCCGGACACAGGAGAGACGCGTTGAACGCCACGCAGACGATGCCTGCCTCGCTGGGTGAAGCCATCGCCGCCGAACCGCTCTGGCTGTTGGGCTGGGTCGGCCTCCTGGGGCTGGCGAATCTGCTCGCCATCCTCTTCGTCGTCACGCGGACGGACGGCCGTTGGCGCGTGCGCCCGGAACCGCTGGCGATCCTGGCGGCATTCTTTGCCGCCGCCATGCTCATGGAATGGATGTATGCGCGCGTGGGCTACGTCCGCCTGCTCGGCCTCGCGCACCTGGTCTTCTGGGGACCGGTATGGGCGTGGCTCGTCGTGCGACGCGCGGACATCGGGACCGGCACCTGGTTCGGCCGCTACATCCACTTCTATCTCGTCATCGCCGGCATCTCGCTCGTCATCGACGCGACGGACGTGATTCGCCACCTGCTGGGCGACGGGCAGTTGCTCGACTGACGCGGCGCCCGTTCCCCGCGAGTCCGGAGTTCTCGGTCACCGTGTCGCCGGGGGCTGCGGGCTTCGAGTGGGTCGACCGAGCGAGCGTTTCGTCGAGATCGTGAGGCCCCCGGGCGACCTGCGAACCATCTGATTCGCCGCCCGGATTCGCTCTCGAGTCTCCGCCGCGTCCCGCCGATGCAGCGGAGACGGACGCAACGGGAAGCGCGATGGCACTCGACCAACTCCACACGAGACCGATTCTCACCAAGGAGCCGCGGCTGCGCCGACTCGACGCCGCCCAGCTCCGCGCCCGGCATCCCGACGAGCCGTGGCGCTGGCGACCGGCATGGGCGTCCGGAGTCATCCGATGCTCGCATGCGCGCACGGCGGCATTCGCGTGGGGGGCTGCGGTCTTCTGGAACCTGCTGTCGGTGCCGCTCCTGTGGGCGATCCCCCAGGAACTCGCCGATGGAAATCGCCTGGCCGCCATCGGGCTGCTGTTTCCCGTCATCGGCTTCGGACTCGTGATCGTGGCGATCCGCGAGACGCTGCGTTGGCGGCGCTTCGGACGTTCCGATCTCGTGCTCGATACCCTTCCGGGTGTCATCGGCGGTCGCTTCGCCGGCACCGTGCAGCTCGAGGTCTCGGTGGGCACGGACGGCGCATTCGAAGCCACGCTGTCGTGTCTTCGGATCCGGATCTCGGGCACCGGGAAAAGTCGTAGACGAACCGAACACCTGCTCTGGCAGGAGGAGCAGCATCTCGAAGCGGCCCACTGCGGGATGGGTCCGCGCGGAACCGCCGTCCCGATCGCGTTCTCGATCCCGGCCGACTCCCATCCCTCTTCCCCGGAGCCCGGTCGCGACATCGTTGAATGGCGGCTCGACGTGCGAGCCGCGATGCCCGGCATCGACTATCAGGCCCGCTTCGTCGTGCCGGTGTTCCGCACCGAGGCGAGGGCGAGCGCGTCCCCCGACCCGGCCGCGCGTGATGCTTCGGATCGACGAGCGGCGCCGCTGCCGACACTCACCGCGGACGGCGCCGGTTGGCGGTTCTCCGCGAGCTCGCGAATCCGCGTTCAGCCGCATCCGCCCGGCGGCACCCTGCTCTGGTTTCCGGCGTTCCGCAATCCGAAGAGCGCGATCGCGCTGACGCTGTTCGCCGTACTCTGGCTCGGGATCACAGCGGTCCTGATTCGCGCCGAGGACATCCCGATCTTGTTCCCCGCAGCGTTCGGCTTCTTCGCCGTGCTGCTCGTCTGGGGCGCGTTCCGCGAGTGCTTCCGCAGCGTGCGCGTCGAGGCAAAGCCCGAGGGCGTGACGATCCGATCGCGAACGCTGCTGTGGCCCGGACGCCGCCACATCGCCGCCGGCGACATCGAGCGGATCGAGGCTGCGCTGCGCGGCCATCAGAATTTGCGCGCGCGGTACGATGTCCTCGTCCACACGCGCGGCGGTCGACATCACTCGGCGGGTGAGGGAATCGGCGACAAGCGCGAGGCCGAGTGGCTCGCAGCCGAGATGGAGCGCGCGGTACGGGGAGAATCCGTCGAGGAGCAGCCCGTCTCGGCGTAGGCACTCGCCCCGCGCCCGTTCAACGTCCCGCTGCAGCCTCGACGCGGACGCGCAGGACGTACGGCGCATCCCGATCGCGCGCGAGGCGTACCGGCGCACGGCTCTCGTCCAGCAACGTGTTCGCGATCCCGAGCATCGCCTCCGCGCACCAGGCGTCTCCGCACGGATCGAAGGCGAAGCGACGGCGGACGCCGTCGTGCTCGACGTCGATCCGGCGCTCGGCGACGAGTGCGTGTTCCGCCAGGAATCGTGTGGTGGCACGCTCGTCCCAGCGGCACAGTCGCACCGTCCACGGGCCGAGTCGACTCATGGCTCCAGCGACGCCGAGCAGGCGCGCGGAGGTTGCGGCATCGGGGTCGTCGCGACCACGGCGAGCGGGAACACAAGCGACCACAGGATCCGAAGGCGATGGGGCGTCACGGAGACAAGACGCGCGCCGGGGCTCGACCGTTTCGTGGGGTGGTTCCGCGGAGCCCCGCGAGCCGATCACCCCGGTCGCAGCTGCTCGCGAACACCCGCCGCCTCTACGAGCTGCCGGCAGGAGCGCTCGATGGCGAGCACGAGCGCGTGCAGGTCCGGAACCGTGTCCCAGTCCGCCGTGAAGCCCCACGACAGCGTGTCGCGATAGCTCATCAACGCGATCCCGCTCGACAGGTTGCCGAGTAGGGGGATCAACGGATGGGACTCGAGGAGCGGTGCTTGCAGCAGATAGAGCTGCTCGCGCGGGCCCGGGACGTTGGTGACGACCAGGTTGAACGGCACGGTGAGATCCATCATGCGCGCGCCGAGCGTCAGCAGCCCCGAGCCGGTCCACTCGCTGAGCTGCAGCAGCGTGTCGCCGGCCAGCGCGGCGGAGCTGCGCTTCAGCTCGGCGGTCGTCGCGCGCACGCGCTCGAAACGCCGCACGGGATCGCGCTCGTCGACCGGCAGCGGCACGATCCACGCCGACACGCGGTTGCCGAGCTTGCCGCGCTCGTTCGCGGCGCGCAGGCTCACGGGGGCCATCGCGCGGAAGTCGAGCCGGCGCACGTCCTCCTGGCGCGTTCGCTTCAAGAAGCGCCGGACGCCGCCGGCGGTGATCGACAGGACGACATCGTTCAGTGAGCCGCCGAGCTGCTTGGCGACGGCGCGCAGCGCGGGCAGCTCCATCGGAAACCAGTCGATGCGGCGATACGGGCCGAGCGGCTGGTTCAGCGACGTCGGCGACGCGAGCGCGCCGCCCCCCGCCGTCACGCGGCCGAACGCCGAGACGCGGCGCGCGAGCCGCCCGCGCGCATCGTCCTCGTTCCGCACCCAGTCCGCGACGGAAGCAGCCGCGCCGATCGGCGCCCACAGCGCGCCCAGTGCTCGATCTCGCACCAACTGCGTCGC
>CAYOHN010000021.1:0-22784 GCA_964403735.1 uncultured Spirochaetales bacterium
TCACATGCGCCGCCTTCTCCAGGAAACGGGCTTCGAGCGGAGCGCCGCCGCCCGGCTGGACCGCTCGGAGATCGCCGAAGCGGAGCTGGCGCCGTTGGGGGCGACGCCCGCCGACGACGAGGAAGAGCTTCAGATGGTAGGCTCGAGCGAGCCGATCCGGCGCGTGTTCGGGCTGATCCGGCAGGTGGCGTCCGCCGACGTCCCCGTACTCATCACCGGCGAGAGCGGCACCGGCAAGGAGCTGGCGGCGATCGCCATCCACGAGCGCAGCGCGCGCGCGGACGGCCCCTTCGTCGCCATCAACTGCGCGGCCATTCCGGAGCACCTGCTCGAGTCCGAGCTCTTCGGTTACGAGAAGGGCGCCTTCACGGGGGCCACGCAGGCGCGCAAGGGTCGCTTCGAGACCGCGCACGGCGGGACCCTGTTTCTCGACGAGGTCGGCGACCTCGCGCCGCTCCTGCAGGTCAAGCTCTTGCGGTTCCTGCAGGACCACCAGGTGGAGCGGCTGGGCGGCCGCCGGGTCGTCCCGCTGGACGTCCGGGTGGTCGCCGCCACCAATCGGGACATCACGGCCATGGTCCAGCGCGGCGAGTTCCGCGAGGACCTCTACTTCCGCCTCGCCGTCATCACGGTCCACCTGCCCCCGCTCCGGGAGCGGGGCGAGGACGTGGTGCTGATGGCCCAGCACTTCCTGCATCGCTACGGCAAGGAGGCCCCGCAGCCGCTGCGCGGCTACTCCCCCGAGGCGATCGAGGCGATCCTCGAGCATCCCTGGCCGGGCAACGTGCGCGAGCTGATCAACCGCGTGCGGCGAGCGGTCGTGTGCACCGATGGGCCTCGGATCTCGGCCGAGGATCTGGGCCTGGCCCACGATCGCGGCAAGTCCGTGCCGACGCTGCGCGAGGCGCGCTGCGAGGCCGAGGCTCGCGCCGTCCGCGTGGCCCTGCGGCGGGCCAACTGGAACAAGGCCGAGGCCGCCCAGCTCCTCGGCATCAGCCGCGCCCAGATCTACGAACTGCTCTCCAAGCTCGGGATCCCGCCCCACGAGTGGGGCTGAGATCCGTCGGGGACGCGGTCTCCGCCCTCCCGTCCGGCTTCTCGTACACCGATCGCGCTCGTGGGCGCAGAACGCCCGGGAGTGGCAGAAGAACCGGACGAACCTTTCCCGCGCGACTGCATCCAAGTGCTTGCAAACCTCTTGCGAACCGTCATGGACGTCCACGTCGGACGACGCTTCGAATCGGCTGGCACAGAGGTTGCTAAACCACTAGAAGAGAGGGACGGCCGGGCGCGCCATCGAGAGAAAACGCGTCGGTCCGGGATGGAGGGAGAGATGGACAAGAACATGATTGCCGCGATCCGGCGTGTCGCTCGTGGTCTCCCGAGGCGCATCGGACGGGGGGCGTGTGCGGCCCTGCTGCTGCTCGCCGCTCCCTCGCTCGGCTGGGCGGACCCCCCGGCGAACTCGTCGGCGGGGGGCCACTTCGCCCTCGCGTCCACCTCTGCGCCGGCAGGGTCCACCGGCCTCGACGAGCTCTCGGACGGCGAGCTCGACGACGTCCGCGGCCGCTCCCTCGATCGCGAACTCGGCACGACCCAGCGCAAGCGCGTGATCCTCTGGGACGAGCACCGCTCGATCGAGATCCTGGGCCCGACGGGCTCGGCGGATCCGCGCAACCAGATCCGGACCAGCGCGGGGCGGGTGGGGCCGGCGCAGTCTCTGCCCTGATTCCGGGCCGCCGCGCAGCGCTGCCCCGCGCAGCGCGATGGCGGGCGGGAGGCCGGCGGCCCGGCCTCCCGCCCGCTGGAGCGGCACTTGCTCTGCTAGTCAAGGCAAAGGCACCTGGAGGATCGACAGCGACCCCGAGATGTCGGCTGCGAACAAGAGGCCCCCGTCGTAGCCGATCGAGTGGGCGTAGCCGCCCAGTTTCGGCGTCGTGAAGAGCAGCGGCAGGTCCGGCTTGTTCAGGTCGTTGAAGGCGATCATAGACTCGACGTTGCTAGACCCGTCCGTCGACCGGATGAGCAGCGAGTCCTCGGCATCGGCGATCAGCGGGCTGCTCAGGCCCGGAACCGCATAGCCGCCGGTCCGACTCCCGCCATCGAACTCCAATACCGTGAAGCTCACAGGAGTGCCCTTGAAGACGCGATTCCCGGCGGTCGCGACATCGGAAGTCGAGCTCGTGTTGAGGATCTGAACAGGCCGCAGCGGATTCCGGGCGTCGAAGACCAGCAGCCGCTTCGAGGTCTGGACTGCCGCCAGGCTGTCGCCGAGGACGACCTTGTCCGCCCGCGCGGGAAGCGGGAGGGTGGCGACGAGCCGCAGGCGGAAGGGATCGGAGCGGTCGTAGATGTGCAGCTGGTCCGAAGCCACGTAGAGCGCGCCGCCCTTCACCGCGACCGAGCCGCTCCGTCCCGTTTCCGGTATGGCCGTCCGCGAGACGACCCGCGGCGAGGTCGGCGTGCCGGCATCGACGACCACGAGATGGAGCTGCTCGCCGCTGGCCTCGAGCACGTACGCCACGCCGCCGACGAGCGCCACGCCTCTGGCATTTCCGTCCAGCGAGAGCGGGGTCCGCGTCGGCGTGCGCCCCTCGACGTAGTCGAGGAACCACAGCCCATCGAACGTGTCCAGCGCCGCGACGCAGCGGCCCGAGCGATCGCACGGCAGCGCCACCTCTGCCGAGATCTCTTGGATCGTGCCCGGCCAGGAGACCCGGGCGACGATCGCCGGCCCGCCCGGCTGCGCCGGGGGCGGGGCGGCGGGACCCGCGACCGGCTCCTGAGTCTCGGACTGCGCCAGGGGCTGGGCGGCGGGACCCGCGACCTGCTGCGGAGCCACGGGCTGCGCCGGGGTCACCGTGCGGTTCCGGCCGCGAGTGCTGAAGGAACGTCCGCTGGTGGACGCCCCCTCACGCTCCCTGATCGTGGAGCTCTCAATGATCGTGGACCTCTCGATGGTTCGCGGTGTGCTCACGCGGGTCGTCCGCTCGGGGACCCTCGCAGCGCTGTCCGCCGCCCAGGCGAAGACTGCTAGCGTCGCGCCCGTAGCGACGAAAAACGATGTCGTACCCCTCATTCCCAACCTCCTCCAATGCTGTCACTCGTTGTGGCCGGTCCTCCCGGGCCATCCCCCGTAGCGACCGATCGGCCGCCGGGCTTGGTGACTCCGATCACCCGGTGGAGCCGGATGGCAGCCTCCAGCGTCGGCGCACCGTAAGGAACCCGGGATGAAGCGCTCATGAAGGATGAAAAAAAGGCCCCGCTCCCCCAGAGGGGGCGGGGCCTCGATCCTGTTTCTCGGCCACGCGATGCGATCGCCTGGCTGGGATCCAGGGTCTAGCGGGTCGAGATCTTGCTACTCTTCTTCCGGCGCCTCGACCGCCGGCTCGTCTCCGAACACCTTGACCGCCGGCTCGCAGAGCTGGATCGCGGTGCCGACCCGAAGCGGGTAGCCGTCCGGGTGGAGCTGGTCGCGGATCTCGACGGAGCTCCTGCGAACTCGCGTTTCATCGTCGAGGTCGTAGCACTTGAGGTGCACGTCCTCGCCCCCTTCCCAGAACCGGGTCTCGCCGGTCGGCGGGCTCGGGAAGGTCGTCACGGACAGCTCTTCCAGATCGCCGCCATCGAGGGACTTGACCGTGATCGGATTGCAGTGCTTGATGGCGGCGCCGGCATCGCTCGTGGTCGCACCGAACTGGTCCTCGAGGGCCAGAGCGCCCGGAACGAACGGGTTCTCGGCGATCGAGCGGGCCTGGTAGCACTGGAAGTGGCTCAGGCGCTCCTCCACGCCCGCGAGCGCGTCCGCGCACTCGCCCCCCTCTTCCTCCACGCAGTCCTTGACGGCCGGGAAGCAGAGTTCTGCCGCGCGCCCGACGATCAGGTCCTCCGGGGTGAACACCCCGTCCTCCGGCACGGTGAACTGGTCGATGTCGCCGAGGATCCGCCACGGATCGCGCTGCCGCGAGATCTGCTTGTAGCAGGTGAGGTGCGCTTCGGGGTCCTCGATCCCCTCGCCGTTCTTGTCCACCGGCGCGCAGATCTCGAAGGGCCGCGCGATCACGGCGCTCCGCGTACCGAACTGATCGGTGATCTCGACCTCCCGCCGCTCGAAGCGCGTCCGCGGCTCGGGCTTGGCGGCATAGCACTTGAAGTCGTTGACGGGGGGGGTGTTGCCGGGGCAGGTCTGGGTGACGTTCGAGCCGTCGCGGTCCGGCTGCCCCGTCGTCGCGAGTGTGAAGGTGAAGAAGGCGCGGTCGTTCACCGTCGTCTCGCCGCCCGTGCAGATCTCGCCGAAGGCGTCGTTGCCGAAGAAGACGACGCCTCTATCAAGGAACTCTTCATCGTCGGAGGCGACGGACGGGCAGTCAAGGGCACCTTCGGTTGGGTCCACTCCAACCAGATCGTCTGCGCCGGGGCAGACGACGCACGGGAGAGCACAGTTCTCTCCGGTTTCCCGGTTGCACACCCCGCCGGAGTCCGTGCAGGCCGCGTTCCCTTCGATCGCTTGCGTGCCACTGGCGCCAGATGCGCCGATCAGGGCTAGGATCGTCGGATCCTGGATCACCATCGCGGCTTGGGCATCCCCCACGATGTCGGTCTCGTTGGCCGAGTTGAGCACGTCCAAGACCTCGGTGATGGTCAGGATCTCGTCGTTCGGCACCACCGAGCCATATGCCTCGCAGTCGAGAACGGCAGGATCCCCGAGGTCATTGCACCGCTTCAGCTGTTCGAGCTGCGCTGCGGCTTCCGGAACAGCCGCGAGCAGCGCGCCGAGTGCGAGAGCCATCACGCGCGCTGCCGATGCCCATCCTCTCCGACGACTCACAGCCCGCCGGCTTTTGATTCCGACCATATTCTTCTCCTTTTCGAAGCCCCTCACGGGCGTTGCCCTTTCTCGGGAGTTATTGACTGATCCCTACGGGCCCACTACGAGCGGGCTCGCTGCGCCACGCCGCCGACGGCCTCTGACAGCCCTTGACGGCCCCTGACGGCTCACGACAGCTCCTGAAGCGTACGCGTAATCCATCAGCTGCACGGAGTTCTTGCAAGGCACATGCCGGTGCCCGAGGCCTCCTGCGGCCCCGGTCTCGAGGGGAATCGGGCGGAAACCAGGGGAATCGGGCGGAGAACAGGGCGTCGAAGGGCCCGGGCGACAGCGTGGCTGTTCGGCCCTCCGAACACACTCGAGCGGCGAATCCCGCGCGCGCTATCGCGCCGGATCACGCCGCACGGCGGACCCGGAAGCCTCGACGACCCGAACCCCCTTCGGCACCTCGAACAGCTTCGGATCCGTGCGAAGGCCCTCGCGGTACTCGAGGTAGCGATAGGCCGCGAGGATCTTGCGATCCTGCCGGACGACCACCGCCACCGGCTGCCGGGTGTCCGGCTTGGTGGACACTTCGATGGTGATGCCGTCGAGCTCGACGCTGTGGATGTCGGCCTTCTTCCTGTCAAACTCTTCGCGGCGGCGCTGCACGCCGTGGGCGTCCAGGAACTCGAACTCACGGCCGAACTCGAATCGCTCCAGGATCTCGTTGGGAAGGCCGGGCGCGGGGTCCACGATCGGGGCGCGGAAGCGGAAGGTGGGTCCGGGATCCCGGAAATGCTCGGCGGTCTTGCGAGCGCGGTCCACGAACCAGGCGTCCGGCGAGGCGACGATCACGATCGGATGGACTCCTGTCTCGGGATTCTTCGGGTGCTCGATGCGTCCCCAGCGCTCTCCGGCGCGATGGAGCGTCTTGGGCTCCTCCTGAAGGCTCTTCCCGGGTCGCTCGATCACGCCGCGCACGACGATCTTCGTCATCGCGGCAGGCGGCGACGCCGGCGGGGGCGGCTGGACGGGCGCCGCTGCGGGGGCCTGCTCGCCCTGCGCCGGCTTTGGCTCCTCCTGCGACTGGGCCCCGGCCGGGGCCGGGAGGAGCAGGAGCGGTAGGAGCAGGAGCAGCGGCGCGCGTCGCGTCATGGCGGCCTCCTCGGGTTCTTGGTCTTCCCGTCGCATCGTGGAGCGCGGTCCTCCAAGCAGAGCAAGCGACGTGCCGTCGACTCGACTCGCGGATCGCTCCGTCCGATCACCATGACAGTCGGCAATCGCCGACGTCGCTGCAAGTCCACGGGATCGCTGGCTTCTCGACCCGTCCCGGCCATCCCGATCGATTTTGGTGTCAGGAAACCCGAACGTCTTCGCTCGCACGGCCGCGGGATGGGTCGTCAGGAGCCGCGGAAACGCGGGGAAGCCGCTCGCAGCGGCGTCGCGTGTCCCGGCACGTCGTTTGCTTATGCCTAGCAGTGGCGAGCGTGCAGCCGTCCGCGGTCCCTCGGGACCCGGCCCGGCGACGGCGCCGCCGGCGAGGGGGCTCTGGGCCTCCCCACCGGGACTCCTCAACCAAGCCAATCAACCAAGGAGTGGCAGACCATGACCAATCAAAAGCGGATCCTCGCCGCCCTGCTCGCGCCGGCGTTCGTCGTCGCGGCCAGTGCCGCGCAGGCCGATGTGTTCGTCTTCGCGGACATCGACAAGGACAAGGACGTCAACGTCCAGGAGAACATCGACATCAACAAGCTCGTGTACTTCGTGACCTTCGACTTCCTGAACATCGACGCGGTCGCCGAGCAGGACGTCGTCAAGAACCAGCGCAACCAGTTCAACTTCGTCGAGGACGAGTTCGCGGACGCGGCGGCCTCGATCGATGGGTCGGTGGCGTCGTCGACCGGCATCGTCCTGATCAACCAGGCGCCGGGCTTCGTCAACAACCAGGGCAACGAGATTTCCGTGGCGGCGGCGACGTCGCCCGGCAACCCCGGCTACCGGCCGGTGCCCTCGGCGGTCACGACCAGCGAGCGCCCCAATCTGCTGACCGTGTTCGACACGGACGGCGACCAGATCGGCGACACCACCCGGCCCGCGGGCTGCGAGACCTGCGGCGACGAGATCGCGGGCGTCCCGGTCGACACCTTCGATACTGAGACCACGGAGACGACCACGTCTCCGCTCAGCATCCGGTCGGCGAGCAACGCCGAGGTGGCCGAGTGGGTCGAGGCGGAGAGCGGCGGGTTCGCGAATGCGCAGGTGTCGGTGCAGCAGATCAACGGCTGGGATTCCTCGACCGAGACCCCCGGAAACGGCGAGATCGGGGAGTACCCGACGGTGTATGGGAACGAGTACGTGAACGTGTTCGGCGGGATTCTGACCGACGATATCACTGGCTCGTTCATCGACGCCACGGGCGTCGTCGGCGTGAATCAGGCGGCGGGCAGCCTGAACAACCAGAACAACGCGCTCTCGATCGCGGTCGCGGATCCGGCGGTGTACGCACTGGGCGAGGCCAACCTCGGCCAGTTCAACACCTACAACCTGGTCGACGTGATCGACATGGTCCGGGTCGACTCGATCGCTGGTGGCTCGTTCGACGGGTTCGCGGGCGTCGCGATGGTCAACCAGTCGTCCGGGTCGATCAACAACCAGGCCAACGTGGTGGACATCGCCACGACGAACGACATCTCGGTCAGCGTCCAGCTGCCCTTCGTTCAGTAGGCCTGGATCGGGTAGGGAGTCGGCCCGGATCTGCGGTCCCGACTTCCGCGGCCATCGGCCGGGGGCGCGCGAGCGCCCCCGGCCTTCCTGCCCGAAACCCTGCGGTGCTGCCGCCGCAACGGCAATCAGCAACGGCAATCAGCAACGGCAATCAGCAACGGCAATCGGCAATCGGAATCGGAGATCGCGGTAGATGGCTCGCCGGCTGCGCACAATCCGAGGCCTCACGCTCCGGGGCCTCCTGACCGGCCTGCTCGCCAGCGGGTCGGCCGGCTGCATGTGGCCGCTTCCGCCGGGCGGCACCGCGTACGACATCCAGACCGGCTTCGGCACCATGGCCCTGCGCACCGAGGTCGAGAGCATCCGCGAGCGCCGGTTCCGGGACCTCGTCCCCCAGAAGCTCGACTACAGCTGTGGGGCGGCGGCGCTGGCCACCCTGCTGAGCTTCCACTACGAAGTGCCGGTCGAGGAATCCGAGATCGTGGTGGAGTTGCTGAAGACCGGCGACGTCGAGCGGATCCAGCGCGAGGGATTCTCGCTCCTCGACCTCAAGCACTATGCCGAGCGTCGCGGCTTCGAGACCAAGGGCTTCCGGATCAAGCCCGAGGTCCTCGAGCGGCTCGCGATCCCCTCGATCACCCTGATCAACACGCGCGGCTACCTGCACTTCGTCGTGCTCAAGGGAACGCGCGACGGCACCGTCTACCTGGCCGATCCCGCGCTCGGACAGCGGAAAATGGCGTTCGGCGAGTTCGTCGACCAATGGGAGGGAGTGGTCTTCTTCGTGGCGGCGGAGCGCGAGAGCACGGAGCCCTCGCCACTCGAGATCCTCGCTGCCGACCAAAGGGCGCCGATCCACCTCGTAAGGGAGCTCGACGGGCTCTCGCTCCGGGAGATCCGCTCCAGCTTGCGTGAGTTCTAGAGCTGCGAATCCGGCGGCCGGTCCCCCACCGGTGCCGCCGCGAAAGGACCGGAACGATGACGTTTGACCTGCTGAGCTCTTTCCCGGTTCGTGCCCTCGTCTTCCTCCTCGCCGGGATGATCGGCGTTGGGCCCGCCTGGGGGGCCGACTACTTTGGCGACGATCTGGAAGCCTTCACGGGCCTTCCAGCCGGGGCCGTCTCGGAGCTGAGCGACGACGAGATGGAAGACATGCGGGGCATGTTCGCGGGCTTCTACTTCTCGGTCGTGTTCTCTGGCTTCGCCGAGGTGGACGGCGCGGTAGACGGGCGCCTGCAGGTGGACGTCGGCTTCGACGGCGAGACCGGCAGCTTGAGCTTCGAGGGAGCTCGGGGTCGGGAGCGACGCGCGCCGGCGCGGATCGAGGGTGGCGCGCTGACTGGGACCGGCCCAGTGGTGGTACGCGACAACGCCACCGGCGAAGCGATCCGCGTCCAGGCGCAGGTCGGCCCGGCGTTCGACAACGCGAACGGCGCGTTCCTGATCACCCAGGTGCCGGGCAACGCCAACAACATCGCCTCCCAGCTCTCGATCAACCTCGTCGTGCTGGAAGCCACGGCCGAGAACGTCGACGCCGTGCGCACCCAGCTGCTGAGAATGCCCGGTCAATAGCGCAGTGCCTTGACGCCGCGGAATCTCCAGGAGTACCATCGGCGCCATGCGCCTGACCCAGCGTGTCGCGATCCTGTGTCTGTCGGTGGCTGTGCTGACAGGAGCCTCGGAGCCCCGCAGTCTGGACAGCGAGGTCCGGGACCTTCGGCGCAAGGTCGCCGAACTCGAGGCGAGCCGCAGTTCGGAGCTGCGGCAGATCGAGGAGCTGCGCGCGACGCTGGAGGCGCTGCAACGCCAGCTGGCCGTCTCCCCGGCCACGCGCCCGCTCGCCGTGCCGGCGTCGGGCGGCGCGGGGAGGACCGCGGCGCCGGGGACGCCGCCCGTCTCGTCGGGACCGCGTGTCGCACAGGCAACCCCGCCGCCGGAAGGCTCCCCGGACGAAGTCGGCCAAGAGAAGGCGGAACAGCGCCGCTTCCAGGCCGAGCGCGCGATCCTCGAGCAACAGGGCGGCGTCCTGGTGCCCGCCGGCCAGCTCGTCCTCGAGCCGAGCTTCACGTACAGCCTCGGCTCCCGCAACCTCCTGGACCTCTCGGGCGTCCAGTTCCTGGGTGCGATCTTCATCGGCAACATCAACGTCGCCGGCATCGATCGCGAGGTCTTTACGCCCTCCCTCGCCCTGCGCTACGGCCTGCACCGGCGCGTCGAGTTCGAGGCGAACATCCCCTACGCCTGGCGCACGGACCAGTTCGCGCGCGACGTGGGCGGCGAGGACCAGGACCTCGACTTCGTCAGTGGCGCTGGCATCGGCGACATCCAGTTCGGCCTCTTCTCGCAGCTGCTCTACCAGAAGAAGTGGTGGCCGGACGTGGTTCTGAACCTCCAGGCCAAGGCGCCGACGGGCAAGGACCCGTTCGATGTCGGCGCGGACGAGCTACCCCTCGGCCTCGGGACCTGGGGACTGTCGGCCGGGCTCACGTTCGTGCGCACCCTGGACCCGGCCGTCGTGTTCGGGAGCATTCGCTACCTGTGGGACATCGAGAATGACTTCGGCAACAACGTCGGAAAGATCGACTTCGGCGACACGGTCGAGTACAGCATCGGGCTCGCGATGGCGCTGAACGAGCGCCTCGCCCTGACCATGTCGCTGCAACAAAGCCTGACGGACTTCACGCGCCAGGAGTTCGGGGGCTCGCAGAGCAAGCTCGTGGGCACGAATCTCAACGCGGCGCGCCTCTTCGTCGGCGGGAGCTACCGCATGAGCGAGATGCTCACGATCAACCTGAACGCCGGGGTCGGCATCACCGAGGATGCCCCCGACTTCCAGATCGGGCTGTCCGTCCCGATCCGGGTGCCGTACCGGTTCCCCCACCTGTGACGAAGCGACGCGCATCGCAGGGCCCGGGGCGGCGTCTCGCCAGCGTGGTCGGGATTGCAGCGCTGCTGGCGGCCGGCCCGGCGCGGGCAGCCGTCATCGAGAACTGCGGCGACCTCGACCTCGACGTCGCCGAGTGCTCGGACTTCTCGGACGACGGGTTTCTCGAGTTCGACCTGTCGCTGCTCACCGCGGCCGACGTGGAGCTCGTGATCCAGACGACCACCGGCGAACGGAGTGACGATTCGCTGGTCCTGCGGGGCTTCGTCTTCAACGACTCGTTCCTGGCCGACGTGGTCGCCTTCACGCGGGTCGAGCTGCGGCTCGGCGGAGGCGCTCGCTTCGTCCCGGTCGGTAGCGTCCGCAACTTCGATTTCGAGGCGGTGCCGGTGACCCGACCGGACGACGTCACGGCCGTGATCGAGCCCGCCCCGCCGCTGCCTGCTTTCGACCTGCTCGAGATCGGCGCGGCCGACCCGAGCGAGCCCGGCGCGACGGACTGGGAGATCGACCTCGCGCAGCTCGCCGAGACCAGCTTCACGCTGCGCGTCATTTCGGTGCCCGAGCCCGGCGCCCTCGCGTCCGCCGCGCTCGCGTTCACGGTGCTCGCGGCACTGGCGCGCCGCCGCCCCTCCTGACAACGACCCGACGCGGGGCCGGCCTCCGCTTCGAGCCAGACGCGAGCCGCGGGCGCGTCAGGGAACGCGCCGAACCGCGATCCAGTCCGGCGCGACCGGCGCCGGCTCGCCGGAGGCCACGACCTCCGCTGACGCCACCGGTACCGGATCGCTCGTGTCGATCACGTCGACGGATCCCAGTGCCCGCAGCTTCGCGGCGAGATCGCGATCGGTGCGCGTGCCGACGGGCGCCGCCTTGCCGGCCTCGGAGCGCGTGCGGTACGGCGCGCCTTCGTGACGCACGATCCGGAGCCATCCTCCCTCGCGCCGGGTGAGCGTGGCCGGGGCAGCCTGTTCGGCGGGCGCGCCGTCCACCGCCAGAGCGGGCCGGGCCGCCG
Organism: uncultured Spirochaetales bacterium; assembly: GCA_964403735.1. Taxonomy (GTDB): domain Bacteria; phylum Myxococcota_A; class UBA9160; order UBA9160; family PR03; genus CAADGG01. The sequence continues at coordinate 11,434 of CAYOHN010000021.1, forward strand.
CGTGGCAGCCGTACGCACGGGCCTGGATGTCGCTGTCGGCCGTGAGGGAAATGGTCTCCTCGACCGTCGATGGGGGAACCCCGTGTGGGCCTTACGGAACGCCACCGACGCGGTCAATGGGCCGCCCACCGCGCTGAACTCGACGTAGATCTCGTTCGCCACCGGATCGAAGTCGCCGGTCATCACCACCAACCTGAACATAGGGATCGTGAACATCGGGATCGGGCTCACCGAGGACGCAAAGGACTTTTCGATCGAGCTCAGCTGGCCCCTGCGCCTCCCCTACGAGCGACCTCACCTGTAAAGCCCTTCCGCCGGAGGGCGAGCAACGCGGCGAGGACCCCGAGGCTGGCGGCGCCGGCTCCGGGCTCGGGGACCGCGATCGTCTTCTCGACGGTCACGCTGAACGGCGCGTCCGGCCCGACCGCCGCGTCCCAGCTCGTGGCGACCTCATAGTCCTCCGGCCCGGGGATCGTGAAGTTGTTCAAGAGCGGAAAGGTCTGTCCCCTGAAGAGCAGCTCGTTCCGCAGGTCGCAGCAGACCCCCACCTCCCAGCCGGTCGCAGCCGGGCCGGAGACGACCTCGATCCGGCTCACGACGAGGTCGTCCTGCTGGATGATCCGGTCGCCCGTGTTCTCCGCGAAGGCGAGGTCGTCCAAGCGGTCTCCGCCGAGATCGAAGTCCGTCACCGCATACGCGCGGGCCTGGACGTTGCTGGTGGCCGTGAGGGAGATGGTCTCCTCGACCGTCGATGTGAACCCCGTGTGGGCCACACGGAACGCCACCGACGCGGTCAGCGGGCCACCCACCATGCTGAACTCGACGTAGATCTCGTTCGCCTCCGGATCGACGGTGGCGGCCTGGAGGGCGGTCTCCGGGGTCCCCGCGGTCGTGAAGTCCCGGAACGTAAAGCCCGCCAGGGCCAGTTGGGACACGCCGCCGACGCGCCAGTCGGCGACCAATAGATCGTCGTCGACGTCGTCGACGGACACCGCGAACTCGGTGTCCCCGACCTCGAGGGTGCAGATCTGGAACTCCTTGAACTCGTCGCTCTCGATCGGACACGGCGCTGGCGCCGCCTGGCTGGCCTGGACCGCCACGAGCCCCAGCAGCCCGAGCAGGAGACCCAGCCCGCACGTCACATCCTGCACCCTGATCCCGTTCCGCTTCCGCCTCATCACGTCCGCTCCTCATAGGGTCGCTAAAAAATCGGCAAACGCTGTTCCAATAAAGGTTCCCTTTGGGGCCAGAAGGTTTCGCGGTAGAGACGAGATCGGGCCGGATCCCCGGGGTTCGCGGCCCATCGCGACCGGAGCCATCTTGGATCAGGCTCCTGGCCATCGCTCCGGCGCGCCTCGAGGACCTCGGCGTGCGACTCCGATCCGGCATCCGCCGAGCAGCGGACCGGCCACTCTCCGGTGTCGTTCTCGATCGGTTCGAGGACCGCCAACAGCGGCTCGACATCCGCGGGGCTCGGGGTCACTTGCGCCGCGACGATCCTCGGCACCGTTTCGTCCCCGGCGATCTTCGCGGGACAACATTGCTCGAAATGATCGCTCTTCATGGCTCGAGCGTACGGAAGTTCGCAGATCCGTACGAGTGCCCACGCTCTTGTCCGGCTTCCAGTCAACGACTCGCATCGGTGAACGCGCTGCCGTACGCCAGATGACAGGACCCTGTCGGCAGCACCCGCTTCGCCTGTAAAGCTGTATCGATGTCTCTATAGTTGCGCGTCACTTGCGTCGAAGGGTTCTCATTTGGAGTCCACCGTTAGAAGCGCTTACCGACTCCTGCTCCTGTTGGCCGTCGGCTTCGCGAGTGTGCACGCACGGGAGGCGCGCTCGTATGAGCTGCGCTTCCTCCATCCTTCCCCTGAGTCCGTCGCCAGCTATCGCGCGTACTTCGGCCCGAGCTCGCGGAATTACGAGCAGACGGTGGATCTCGGCACCGCGTCGGAGAACGACGACGGCGTATTCACCCTGGAGTTCCCTGCTCATCTACAGGGCGAGGATCCGCTCTTCCTCGCCCTCACCGCAGTGGGTCCGGCTCCCTCCCGTCTCGAAAGTGTGTTCTCCAACGAGATCATCGTTCCGGCGCGGCAGGTCGACTTCGACGAGGACGGTGTTCCCGACGACGGCGACGGATCGGGCGTGGCTGGCGATTTCCCATGTACGGGGGGAGAGCTCGTTCGCTGCGACGACAACTGTCCGTTCGCACCGAACGGCCCGATCTTGGGCTCCTGCGCCGGGAGGGCGGATTCAGCCGGTCTGTGGTGCACGAGTTCCTCCGAGTGCGGGGTCGCGCCCGGGTGGTGCTCGAGGGGTCAGGAGGACTCCGATGGAGACGGCATCGGCGACAGCTGCGATCCGCGGGACGATCAGAGCCCCCCGCCCCTCGCGACTCCGCCGCCCGCGAGTCCACCGCCAGCGTCTACGCCCCCCGCGACTCCGCCGCCCACGAGTCCGCCGCCGGCGACTCCGCCGCCCACGAGCCCGCCGCCAGCGTCTACGCCCCCCGCGACTCCGCCGCCCACGAGTCCGCCGCCGGCGACTCCGCCGCCCACGACCAGCCCGCCGGCTCGCAGTCGGCCCGTTGCGGATCGGGATTCTTCCCCGCGCCCGTCGGCGCCCCGTGGCCGGTCGACGCCTCGCGGTCGCGCACCCGCACCCGCACCGACACCCGAACCCACACCGGCACCCGCACCGACACCGTCGCCGGGGGACTCTCCGGCCGTGCGTCCTCCGAACGACCCGCCGCGAACGTCGCCGACCTCCCCTTCGACGCGGTCACCTCGCGCACCGAGCAGGGACCATCGCGATCGGACGACGCGTCGATGACGACGCCCGCTCAATGGTGCCGTCTTTGATCTGACCAGGATCCCGACGCCGCTGCAGCGCGTGGCGCTCGAGCGGCTCGGGATCACCCGGCGCGTATAGCCAGAACGCGCCTCCGTCCGCGCGCAACTCCCCGCCATCGCAACCACTCGTTCGATGACAGCCTGGGAACGTCTGGCTAGCCCTTCGCGATCGCGGGCGCGTGGGCGGCGGCCTGCGCGGAGGCCGACAGGTGCGCCGTCGAGGTGCCGCTGGCGGTGCCGAACTCGTAGGCGCTTTCGCTGTGCTCGGCGAGATCGAGACCGATGAACTCGGCTTCGTCGTCGGCGCGCAGCGAGCCGAAGGTCGCACGCAGCAGCAACAGGATGAGGAGCGTGGCCGCCGGCGCGAACACCGCCGTGAAGACGATGCTCTGGAACTGGATCCAGACCTGCGCGCCGCGCGAGACGCCATCGGCCAGGGCGAAGTCCGCGAGGAACAAGCCGGTCGCCAGAGCACCCCACGCGCCGCCGATCCCGTGCACGCCGAACACGTCGAGCGAGTCGTCGTAGCCGAAGGCCGGCTTGAGGAACGTGACTGCCGCATAGCTGAGCAGCGACACCCCGGCGCCCACGGCGATCGAGCCGAGCGGGGTGACGAACGCGCAGGCCGGCGTGATGGCGACGAGACCCGCGACCGCAGCAGTCGCGGCGCCGAGAACGGTCGGCTTGCCGCGGTGGAGCCACTCGATGACGAGCCATATCACCAGCGCCGTGGAAGCGGCCGTGCTCGTGGTGAGGAAGGCGAGGGCGGCCGTTCCGTCGGCAGCGAGCTGGCTGCCGGCGTTGAAGCCGAACCACCCCACCCACAGCAGGGCGGCGCCGATGACCGTGAACGGCAGATTGTGCGGCGGCATCGGCTCCTTGCCGAAGCCGCGCCGCTTGCCGAGGAACATCGCAGCGGCCAGCGCCGAGAAACCACTCGACATGTGGACCACCAGGCCGCCGGCGAAATCCTTCGCGCCCATTTCGGCGAGGAACCCTCCCCCCCAGACCATGTGGGCGAGCGGGCAGTACACGACGAGCAGCCAGATCGTGATGAAGGCGAGGTAAGGACCGAAGCGCATCCGCTCGGCGAACGCGCCGATCATCAGCGCCGGCGTGATGATCGCGAACATCGCCTGGAACATCACGAAGGCGTACTCGGGGATGGTTCCGGAGAGGCTATCGGGCGTGATGCCGGCGAGTCCCACCTTGCCGAGCCCGCCGATGAACGCGTTCCCGCCGTCGAAGGCGAGGCTGTATCCGACGAGGATCCACAGGACGCCGGCGACTCCCGCTGACACGAGACACTGCATGAACAGGCTCAGCGTATTCTTGGCCCGGACCAGGCCGGCGTAGAACAGCGCCAGACCCGGCAAGGTCATCATCAGGACCAGCGCCGAACTCGTCAGCATCCACGCGGTGTCGCCGGAATCGAGCACCGGATCGTCTTCGGCCCAGGCGGGAGAACCGGCGAGCCACCAGGCGGCCAGTGGCGCCAGCGCGAACCAGCGGCGAGCGGAGAACAGCGAGCGGTGTCGAGACATCGGGACCTCCAGGAGGGCAGGGATGACGGGAGGGATCGAGCGGGCGGCCGTCCAGGGAGCAACCACCGTGCCAAGAGCAGCACGCGCTGAAATCCGCTCACCCGGGCGTTTCCGGGCGCGCCGGCCAAGCAGTCCTCGTTCGGCATCGCGATGCTGCACAGGTCTCGGGCACCGAGCTGCCACGACAACAGGCACGCACCGGGAAAAAGGCACCCGAAGCGGCGCCTCCGAAGGCCGGAACGCGTCGCGGCGGCCGGGAACGGCGTTTGCAGAACCGATTGGGCATGGCAGCCATGGCACATCTCCCGCGTGCTTCTCTCGATTCCGATCTCAACGCGCGCTTCCGCGAACTCGAGCGCAAGCTGCTCAGCGACGGCAGCCCTCTCACGCTGCGTGCGTGGATGGATTGCGCGGAGGCTTGGCGCATTCTCGAAGCGTTGCGCGACAGCCGCGGCAACCGCTCGGCGGCGGCTCGCGCGCTCGGAATCGGCCGGCGCACCCTCTACACCAAGATGGAGAAGCTCGGCATCCAGCCGAGCTGGGGTCCGGCGAATGGATCCCGCCTCGAACCGCATCCGAGCGGACCGCTCTGACGTACGTTTCGCGCCTCCTCTCGCCGGATCGTTTGCGTGGGCTCGACGCGTCGTGGATACTTCCTTATCCATGGCGCCGCCGATACGCAAAGCACGTGACCGGGACCCGCAGTTGCGGGCCATCGTGTTCGTCGGGCTACTGCTCGCTGGTTGTTCGTCCGGATGCGACGCCACGCGCCGAACGGCGCGGAGCCTCGAGCAGGGGCTCAATCCATTTGCCTCCTCGACGATCTCGATCCTTCACCTCGATCGCCATGGGCCCTATCTGCTCGTCGAGTTCCGCTCCGGCAGCGCGCTGCTGACGCTGCTGGCCCCGGCGGGCGACGAAGCTTGCGCGCGCATGCTGCGCCCCGAAGCGACGCTCGTCTATCAGAAGCACGGGAATTTCGGCCGTTTCGAGGACGACGGCGAGCATTGTGATCCCGTCGGTGTCGGCTCCCTGGCGGCATGGCGTGACCGCCAGCCTCGCGGACCCTCGGGAGGCAGCCTGATTCCGCGCAGCACGGCGCGCTTCGAGGAGATCGGTCGCGACGAATCGGTGGTTCTGGTTCGGGGCCGTTTTCCGCTGGCAGGTCGTGTCGGCGTCCCCAATGGTCAGGACGTCGTGGCGCTGTTGCCCAACGAGGCGGTCTGTTCGCCAGCGATCGCGCGCGGCACCGCTTCCCTCGAGTTCTTCCCGACCGGCCGCCAGGCGCTGCGCCTCGTCGGGGAGCGCGGCTCGTGCCCCGTGCTCGCGCTTGCGGCCCCGCTCGATGCCGCCGAGAGCCCCGGCTGACAGCGTCCGCTGGCGTTCCTGTGCGGATCCGATCGGAGAAGCTGCCGTCCTTCTCGATCCACGGCGTGGAGCACAGGTCGTGTCGCTTCACGCCGCCGCGAGCCCGAATTCCCGAACGATCGCCTGAGACTCTCCGCCACAAGTGCGGCACCGAGTCAACTAAAACGCTGTCTCTCTGCGGCGCGTTTCAACGGTAAGTTCCTGTCTTATTGATCGAAAACGAAACGCGCAGAAAACGGCACAGCTCTTGAAGAGTTCCCGGGCAACTGGCGTAAGAGGAGTTTCCCGTGTCGCATTTCGCCCGCCTCGGCGTCGCTCTCTGGCTCGGTGCCGGAGTGCTCGCGTGTGGCCCTGGCTCAGAATCCGAACGAGCCGAGGCATCCGCGCCTGCGGCGACCGCGACGCCGGCATCCCCGACCGCCGGAGGCGCTGAACCCTCGGCCGCGGCAACCGAGGAGGCGGCGCAGATCTTCGCGACGCGCTGCTTCACGTGCCACGGCGCCGGCGGTGCGGGAGACGGACCGGCGTCGGCCGGGCTCACCCCGACGCCGCGAAATCTTCAGGATCCCGCGTGGCAGGCTTCGGTGAGCGACGAGCACATCGAGCAGATCATCCAGTACGGCGGCGCCGCCGTCGGCAGGAGTCCGGCGATGCCGGGGAATCCGGATCTGACGAGCAAGCTTGAAGTCGTGGCCGCGCTGCGCGCCTACATTCGCGGCCTCGCGCCGCGCTGAGGAGAACCAGATGAATCGCTTGATCTCTCGACTCGCTGCGCTCGGGATCGCAGTGGCTCTCGGCAGCGGCTGTGGACAGCAGGCCGCCGAGCTGGCCCCCGGCAACGGCAGCGCCGGTGGGGAGGCCATCGCCGAGCTGATGCAGGCGCGCAACCTCTCCGAGGCCGACGTCCGCGCCGCGTTGAAGACCTACACGCCGACCGGACGGCACGACGACTTCTACATGTTCGCGTCGGGCGGTCACTCGGGCCAGGCGATCGTCATCGGCATCCCGAGCATGCGAATCCTCAAGTACATCGGCGTCTTCACACCCGAGCCGTGGCAGGGCTACGGCTACGGTGATCAGTCGAACGCAGTCCTCGCCGAGGGCGATCGCCCCGGGCGCGAGCTCCGTTGGGCCGACACCCACCACCCCGCGCTCAGCGAAACAGCCGGTGACTACGACGGCGAAACGCTGTTCCTCAACGACAAGGCGGGCGCGCGGATCGCCGTGATCTCGCTGAAGGACTTCGCCACCAAGCAGATCGTCGTGAATCCGCTGATCGCGTCGGACCACGGCGGCGCCTTCGTCACGCCGAATACCGAGTACGTCATCGAAGGATCGCAGTATCCTGCGCCGCTCGGCGGCGGCTATGCGCCGATCGAGGAGTACGACGAGAAGTACCGCGGCGCCGTCACCTTCTGGAAATTCGATCGCGCCGCTGAACGCATCGTGCCGGAGGAATCCTGGGCGATCGAGCTGCCGCCGTACATGCAGGATCTCTCGGATGCCGGGAAGCTCGCGAGTGACGGCTGGGCGTTCGTCAACTCCTTCAACACCGAGCGCGCCGTCGGCGGCAACATGGAAGGCAATCCGCCGCTCGAGTCTGGCGCGTCCCAGAACGACATGGACTACCTGCACATCATCAACTGGCGCAAGGCCGAAGAGCTGGTGAACGCCGGCAAGACCGTGGAAATTGCCGGTATGCGCGTGCTCCCGATGCAGACCGCCATCGACGAGGGCGTGTTGTTCTTCGTCGGAGAGCCGAAGAGCCCGCACGGCGTCGACGTGACGCCGGACGGAGAAGAGCTCGTGATCTCCGGCAAGCTCGATACCCATGCCACCGTGTACAGCTTCGCGAAGATGAAGCAGCTGATCGACGCCAAACAGTTTGCGGGAACCGATCCCTATGGCGTGCCGATTCTGCCGTTCGAGGAATCGATCCGCGGCCAGGTCGAGATCGGCCTCGGACCTCTGCATACCCAGTTCGACGACAAGGGGAACGCGTACACGTCGGTCTTCATCGAATCGAAGGTGGCGCGCTGGTCACTGAAGGATCTGAAGGTGATCGAGAAGATCCCCGTCCACTACAACATCGGCCACCTCGCGACGCCCCACGGCGACACCGTGAACCCCAAGGGCGGCTATGTGATGGCCATGAACAAGTGGGCGATCGATCGCTTTCCCGACGTCGGTCCGTTGCTGCCGCAGAACTTCCAGCTGATCGACACCAGCGGCGAAGCGATGCAGCTGCTCTACGATATGCCGATCCCGCTCGGAGAGCCGCACTACGCGCAGATCATCAGCGCGGACAAGATCGACGCCGAGGATATCTACAGCCCCGCTGGCGTCGACCCGGTCACGGGCGAGCGGGATCCGCACGCAGTGGTGGGCGGCGAGGAGCGGATCGAGCGCACGGCGGATGGCGTTCACGTCTACATGACGGCCGTCCGGAGTCACTTCAAGCCGGACACCATCCGCGTCCGGGAAGGTGACACCGTGCATCTGCACATGACGAATGTCGAGCAAGCGAAGGATGCGACGCACGGCTTCACGATCGATACCTACAACGTCAGCGTGAGCCTCGAGCCAGGCAAACATTCGAACGTCACGTTCGTCGCGGACCGCGCCGGCGTGTTCCCGATGTACTGCACCGAGTTCTGTTCGGCGCTGCACCTGGAGATGGCTGGCTACCTGCTGGTCGAACCGAAGGACGGCGCGGGTGGGACAGACGCTGGACGCGGAGTCGGCACCGCCGCGCAGACGGCGGCTCGCTAGGCGCGAGCGGTGCCGCGATCGCGGGGGGGCACGCGGATCGATGCGACCGGCGGCGCCTTCGGGGCCGCCGTGCTCGCATTCCTGGCGCTGTTCGCGCAAGGTCCCGCGGCGTCGGGTGGGACTCCGAGTCCGGCGTCCGCGCGCCCGGACGGATGTCTCTCCGTGGCGGCGGGGACCGCGTTGCCGCCGCTGCTCGGGCGCGCATCGGCCGGAGACGTGTTCTGTCTCGACGCCGGCGACTACACCGGCCCCATCGAGATTCCGGCCGGCGTCGAGGTCTGGGGACCACGCAATGCCATTGTCCACTCGACCGGGAAGGGAACGACGGTGCGACTGGAGGGAGACGGGGCCGCGTTGTCGGGGCTTACCGTCGATGGCAGCGGGGGGCGCTTCGACTTGCTGGACGCTGCGGTTCGAGTGGAAGGCGAGGACATCCGCGTCGAGGGGATCCGCGTCCAGGATGCGAGCTTCGGCATCCTCGTCGAGAAGTCGCAGGGCGTGCGGATTCTCCGCAACGAAGTGGTCGGCCATCCGGAGCGTACGCTCGGGCTGCGAGGGGACGGAATCCGGCTCTGGGAGACCTACGACTCCCGGATCGAAGGCAACCGAGTCTACGACAGTCGCGACCTGGTCGTCTGGTACTCGAGCCGGAACGTGATCCGTGACAACGAGATCGCGGACGGGCGCTACGGCACCCACCTCATGTACAGCCATGGCAACACGATCGCGGACAATCGCTTCATCGGGAACGTCACCGGGATCTTCTTGATGTACAGCCGCGACGTCACCGTCGAGCGCAACCTGCTGGCGAAATCCGGGGGCGCTGCCGGCATCGGGCTGGGCGTCAAGGAGTCCGGGAACCTGCGGATCATCGACAATGATTTCGTCCACGACACCGTTGGCATCTACATCGACACGAGTCCACTCGACGCGGCCGACGTCAACGTGTATCGGGGCAACGAGGTTCGGCTGTGCGACACCGCGGTGATCTTCCACGGCCGTGCCAGTCGCAACGTGTTCCGCGACAACACGCTGCGGGACAATCAAGTCACGGTGGCGGTCGAGGGCCGCGGCGATGCGCTGGACTCCGAATGGCGCGGCAACGATTTCGACGACTATGCCGGCTACGACCTCGACGGCGATGGCTTCGGAGACGTACCGTTCGAGCTGCGCAGCCTCAGCTCCGAGCTCGTCGCCGAAGCGCCGAGTCTCGCGTTCTTCCGCGGCACGGCGGCCCTCGGCTTCGCCGAGGCGATCGGCCGGATCGTTCCGCTGTTCACGCCGCAGGAGATCCTGGTCGATCCTCGACCGCGCATGCGACCGCCGCCGAGAGCGGCATTGCTTCGCGAGTCTCCCGATGCGAATTGAAGCCGAGCATGTGACGCGGCGCTTCGGCGAGGTGTGCGCGCTCGAGGACGTCCACTTCACGATTCCGACCGGTCGCCGCGTTGCGCTGGTGGGACCCAACGGATCCGGCAAGTCTACGCTGAACCGCGTGCTGATGGGCCTGGTGGCGTGTGCGGGCCGTGTGCGTCTCGACGGACACTCTCCGTTCGCCGAACGCGTCGCCATCGCGCATCGGATGGCCTATGTCCCGCAGATCGCGCCGCAGCTCGCGGCGCCGGTACGCGAGCTGCTCCGGGCCGTGCGGGGCGTCCGGGAGCTGCGTCCCGGAGGCTTCGACGGCGTCGCGCGACGGCTCGATCTCGATCTCGCGGCGCTCGCCCCGCGCCCCTTCCGGAGTCTGTCCGGCGGCATGCGCCAGAAGCTGCTGATCGCGCTCGCATTCGCATCGAAGGCCTCGCTGCTGGTGCTCGACGAGCCGACCGGGAGCCTCGATGCGCAGGCGCGCGAGCGCTTCTTCGAGCTGTTCGACGCCACCGAAGCGGGGGCCACGGTGCTGTTGTGTTCGCATCGACTCGAGGAAGTCCGGCCGCTCGTCGACGACGTGCTGTACCTGAACGAGGGGCGCCTGGCGTGGCAGGGTCCGGCCGCGGAGTTTCTCGACGCCTGCGGCGTGGCGTCGCTCGAGGTGTGGGTGGAAGGGGAGGCGGCGGCCTCGTGGCTGCTCGCGCGCGGCTTCCGGCGCACGGCGGCCGGGCCGTGGCATTGCAGCGTCTCGAGCGCCGAGAAGATGAAGCTGCTCGCCGAGATCCCGCAGGCGCTCGGCGCGGCCCTCCGCAACCTCAACGCGCGCGACCTGGAGCAACTCGATCTGGGTGCGGTGCCCGGGAGTCGGCCGCATGGCTGACCGGCACCCGCGGATGCTCGCGCTGCTGATCGGAGCGGCGTGTCTGGTGGCGGCGTGTGCGCGCGAAGACGGCCCCGAACCGATCGCCTACGACCGCGAGCCGTGCGCCTATTGCCGGATGCTGATCAGCGATCCGCATTTCTCCGCGCAGCTCCAACTCGTCGATCGCGCGACGGTGAGCTTCGACGACCCAGGTTGCCTGATGCTGTATCGAGAGGAGCGCAAGCCCGCCGTTCGTGCCGCCTGGTTCCATCACGCCCACGAGGAGCGCTGGATTCCGGCGTCGGAAGTCGGGTTCGTCCCGGTGCCGCACTCGCCGATGGACTACGACCTCGGCGCCGTCGACGCCGCGACCGATGAGGCGATCTCGCTCGAGCACGCGATCCAGAAGGTCCAGGCTCACGGGGACGAGCGGGGGCACGAGCGCGATGCGCAGCGCTGAACTCGCCGCCGTCGTCCGCCTCGACTTCGGCGAGGTGCTGCGCTCGCGCTGGCTGCCGTTCTGTGTCGTCGTCTATGGCCTGCTCGGCGTCGTCTTCGTGTGGGTGGGGCTGCGCGA
>CAYOHN010000022.1:0-2469 GCA_964403735.1 uncultured Spirochaetales bacterium
CGAGTTCGTCGGCCGGCCGGCGTCCGATCGCCGGTTGGCGACGCCGGAGGTGTCCGCGGGCGCTGCTGCCCCGCAGGGCACCGGCGATAGCTGGCAGTAGGCAGCGTCGACTCGGCCGCGACCGGACCCGAACCGCATCGGCGGCGCTGAGCATCGAAGCCCTTACGGGGCGGGACTCGAGCAGGGTCCGCTTGGGTAGGGACCGGCGGTAGGAGACGGCGTGGATGGTTTGACGGCGAGCGCGTTGGCGACGGCCTGGGTGGCAGGACTGCTCTCGGTCCTGTCGCCGTGTGTGCTGCCGCTGATGCCGGCCTATCTGTCTCTGGTGTCGGGCATCTCCGTCGAGGAGCTGCGCGCCCGCGCCGACGGCGGAGCGACCCGGCGGCGAGTGATGCTCGCCGCCGGGTCGTTCGTCGCCGGGTTTTCGGTGATCTTCGTCGTGCTCGGCGCCTCGGCGACGCTGGTCGGGCGCTGGCTGCGCCTGTTCCGGCTCGATCTGTTCGGGCTCGAGATCGGCATCCATCAGATCGCCGGACTCGTCATCATCGTCATGGGCCTGCATCTCGCCGGCTGGCTGCGGATCCCGTTTCTCTACGGGGAACGCCGCTTCGAAGGCCCGGCGCGGCCCACCGGTCCGCTGGGGGCCGCGTTGGTGGGGGCGGCGTTTGCGTTCGGCTGGACGCCCTGTGTCGGCCCGATTCTCGGAGGCATCCTCACACTCGCCGGCGGACACGAGACGGTGGGCCAGGGCATCGGGCTGCTCACCGTGTACTCGCTCGGACTCGGTCTCCCGTTTCTGTTGGCGGCGTGGAGCCTCGAACGGTTTCTCACCGCGATGAGCGGCATCCGGCGCCACCTCCACGCGCTCGAGGTCGGAGCCGGCGTCCTGCTGATCGTCGTGGGCATGCTGGTCGTGACGAACCAGCTGACGCGCTTGAACGCCTACTTCGGCTTCCTCGAGGAAATCGTCGTGCGCCTGGAGGAGGCGCTTCTGTGACGAGGGCGTCGGACCGCTCGCGGTCAGGTGTGGTCGCGTGCTTCCTGGTTGCGCTGGCCGCGGTCTCGCTGGTGGCTTGCCTCGCCGAGGAGATGCCCGAGGGCGCCCTGGCGCCGTCGTTCACACTTCCCAACCTGGCCGGGGAGCCGGTCGCCCTGAGTGACTTCGCGGGCCAGACGGTCGTCGTCGACTTCTGGGCCACGTGGTGTGTGCCGTGCAAGCACCAGATTCCGGTCTTGAACGAGTTCCAGCGCAATGCCGCCCGTCGCGACGTCGTGGTGCTCGGTGTGGCGGTGGACGCGGGCGGACGCGATGCCGTCGCGCCGTTCGCAGAGGAACAGGGCATCGAGTACCCGGTGCTCCTCGGCAGCGAATCGCTGGCGAGGGACTACGGGGTGCCGGGCTTTCCGGCGCTCGTCGTCGTCGACGAGAGGGGCCGGCTCGACTCCTTGCACCTGGGCTTGATCGACCCCGAGGATCTGGCCGAGGCCGTCGAGCAGGCGAAGCGCTGAACCCTCGCGTGCAGGCGACTCAAGCGCGGCCGGGGCCCGGTCGAAACATCCGATCGTGGACCCGCTTGCAGCCTCGCATCCGCCCGAAGACGAAGGAAGTGCCCCGGGCGATCGTCCGGGCAGGAGCGGGCGAGCGGGGTTCCTGCGCGCAGCGACCGCCGGCGAGGTGTTGTTCGAACCCGGGGAGTCCGGCGAGCCGTTCCTCGTCGTCCAGGCCGGTGAGGTGGCGCTCCTCGGACCGGAGTCCTCCGGCATGCGCCGCCTGCTCGCTCGCCTCGGACCCGGCGATTCGGTCGGCGAGATCGACGCGCTGCTCGGCCGCCCCAGGACCGCCCACGCCGTCGCGGTGACCGACTGCCGGCTGCTGCAGCTCGACCGCGCGACGTTCCGGGAAATGTGTCTCGCGAGGCCCGAGATCGCGCTGCGGATCGTCGAACGGCTCGCGCAGCACGGAGCCGACCTCGAGCGGCGACTCGGCGTGCTCGGCATGGACGACCTGGTCCGGCCGATCGTCCGGAGTCTCCTGCGCGAGCTGCCTCCAGGCTCCGAGGACGACGCGAGATTGACGACCAGCCTGCGCGCCATCGCCGATGCGGCGGGTCTGTCGCTCCGAGACGCGCATCGCGGGCTCAACGAACTCTTCGACCGCAAGCTCGTGCGGCTCGTCGAGGACGTCCTCATCGTGCCCGATCCCCGCGCACTCGGCGGCTTCCTCGACGAGGACGCCGAAGCGACCGGATCCAGCCTCGCGCGTTGACCCGCAGCGAAGGCGTGCGGTAGCTTCGCCCGGCGAGACGGCGATGGCAGTCGTGCGCTGCGCAAACCTCGAGCGTCCGGCGTCGGATGCGCCGGGCGCTCGCGCAGGAGGGGGCGGGCAGACTTGCCCAGGCGACAATCCGCGGCGGGGCCGGCGGCGATGTGCCGTCCGATCTTCCCGACGGCGCTACGCCGTTCGATCTG